>DASZUW010000443.1:0-6610 GCA_035547475.1 Solirubrobacterales bacterium | reverse complement strand
GCGACCTTCGGCTTGAAAGACCGACGCTCTTTGGGCCCCCGGAGGGACCCGTTGACCACTGAGCTACGGGCGCTCGGAGGGGAACGATAGCGGCGCGGGAGGTTTTGAGCGGTGCGGGTTGGTAGGTTGGGGTCGGCCCTTCGGTTGGGCCTTTGCATGCGGGACCAGAGCTGACAGCCGCTGTTGAGGAATCCGGCGATCGCCGGGGCGAGGCGGCGTTTCGTGGTCTTGGTCTTTGGCTCCAGGAAGGGGCAAACGCATGTCTGCTGCTTTTGTCGACGCACAAGGCGTCGGTCGTTCATTTGGTGCTCGGACGTTGTTCGAGGGGGTCGGTCTGCAGGTTCGTGACGGGGACCGGATCGCGCTGGTGGGCCGCAACGGGAGCGGGAAGTCGACGCTGCTCAGTATCCTCGCGGGCGAGGAGGCGGCCGATGCGGGGAGCATGGCACGACACGGGAGCGTCGCTTATCTGCCGCAGCTCGTCGCGACTCCGTCGCTGTCGGCGCGGGAGGCGATCCTCGCGCGGATCGGGGTCGCGGCCGCGGCCCGAGAAGTGGATCTACACCTGATGGCCCTGGAGGGCGGCGACCTCGACGCCATCGACGCGCACGCCGCCGCCCTCGACCGCTGGCTCGCCCTCGGCGGCGAGGACGCCGAGGCGCGGCTCTCCGCCGCGGCGTCGGAGCTCGGGCTCGCGCCGGAGCTGCTCGATCGGCCGCTCTCGACTCTCTCCGGCGGCCAGGCCGCGCGCGCCGGCCTCGCCGCCGTCCGCGTCGCCCGCTGCGACGCGCTCCTCCTCGACGAGCCCACCAACCACCTCGACGCCGACGGCCTCGCCCACCTGCGGACGCTCCTCGCCGAGCACACCGGCGCCGTGGTGCTGGTCTCGCACGACCGCTCGCTGCTCGCCGATTTCGCCGAGACGATCGTCGAGCTGGACGAAGTGAAGGCGACGCGGTACCCCGCCGGCTGGGAAGCGTTCCAGCGGGAGCGGGCCGACGCGCGGGCGCGGGCGCGCCGCAACTACGAGCAGGCGGTCGCCGAGCGCGACCGACTCGCCGCCGTCGACCGGGAGATCCGTCGCCGCGCCGCCGCCAGCGCGTCGCGGGTCGATTCGCGCCGCTCCCCCGACGGCGACAAGCACGCGAAGGGGCCACGTCCGCTCCCGCGCCGACGGGATGCGCCGGCGGGCGGCGCGGCTCGCCACGCGCCGCGAGCAGGTCGAGGTCCCTGACAAGCCGATCGAGCCCGCGCGCCTCGCGCTCGAGCTGAGCGCGGCCGAGCGGCGCGGCGGCGCGGCGCTCGCCCTCGAGGCCGCCGAGCTGCGCCGCGGCGACTGGCACCTCGGCCCGCTCGACCTCACGGTCTCCTACGGCAACCGGCTGCGGCTCGCGGGCCCCAACGGCGCGGGCAAGTCGACCGTCCTCGCGGCCCTGGAGGGGACGCTGCCGCTCGCCGCGGGCCGGCGGCGCGTCGCCCCCGGCGCGGTCGTCGCCACCCTCGGCCAGGACGGCGACGCGATGCGTGGGGAGCGAACCGCGGTCGCCGTGATGCGCGCCGCGACCGGACTGGGCGAGACCGACGCCCGCACGGCGCTCGCCGCCTTCGGCCTCAGCGCCGAGGAGGTCGAGCGGCCCGCCTCCACCCTCTCCCCGGGCGAGCGCACCCGCGCCGAGCTCGCCCTGGCCGCCCACCGCCGCGCCACCTGCCTGCTCCTCGACGAGCCGACCAACCACCTCGACATCGAGTCGCTCGAAGTGCTCGAGGCGGCGGTCGTCGACTGGCCCGGGGCGCTCGTCGTCGCCACCCACGACGCGACCTTCGCCGCGGCGCTGCGCCTCGACCGGAAGGTCGAGCTGCCGATCCCCGGGCGCCGCGACGACGTGCGCGCGCGGCCGGCCCCGTAGGCTCCGCGCATGGACCTCGGGATCGACGGGCGCGTCGCCTTGGTGATGGGCGCCAGCAAGGGGCTCGGGCGCGGGATCGCGGAGGCGCTCGCGCGCGAGGGCGCCCGGGTGGCGATCACCAGCCGCAGCCGCGAGCGGCTCGACGCGGTGGTCGAAGAGACCGACGGCGAGGTGACCGCGTTCGTCGCCGACGCCGGCGACCTTGACCGCCTGCGCGACCTCCCCGCCGAGGTCGAGGCGGCGCTCGGGCCGATCGACATCTTGGTCGCCAACACCGGCGGCCCGCCGCCCGGCGGCCCGCTCGACAACTCGCTGGCCGAGTGGGAGGAGGCCTACCGCTCGCTGGTGCTCGGCGTGCGGGTGCTGATCGAGGGCGTCCTGCCGGGGATGCGCGCGCGGGGCTGGGGGCGGATCGTAAACGTCGGCTCCAACTCGACCGTCGAGCCGATCCCGAGCCTCGCGATCTCCAACTCGCTGCGCCAGGCGGCGATCGGCTTCCTGAAGACGCTCTCGCGCGAGGTCGCCGCCGACGGCATCACCGTCAACACCGTCGTCACCGGCAAATTCGCCACCGACCGGCTTGCCGAAAACGAGGGCTCGATGGAGAACGCCGAGCGGAGCGCCCGCGAGACGGTCCCGGCTCGGCGCCTCGGCCTCCCGGAGGAGTTCGGCGACCTCGTCGCCTTCCTCGCCTCCGAGCGCGCCGCCTACGTCAACGGCACGGCGATCCCCATCGACGGCGGCCTCCTGCGCTCGGTCTGATGTTGATGGGCCGAAAACTCCTCTATATCAGGACTTTTCGGCCCATCAACATCGAGGGGGTTACTGGGCGCCGGGGAGCTCGCGCATCGCCGGGTAGATGATGACGTCGCGCAGGGTCTTGCTCCCCGTCATCAGCATCAGCAGGCGGTCGATGCCGAGGCCGCAGCCGCTCGCGGGCGGCATTCCGTATTCCAGCGCCCGCACGAACTCGAGGTCGGTCGGGTGCGGATCCTCCTCCGCCCCGCTCTCCTGGCGTTCGCGCTGGCCGACGAAGCGTTCGCGCTGTTCGACCGGGTCGTTGATGTCGGTGCCGCCGCCGACGATCTCGAGGCCGCAGACGATGCCGTCGAACGCCTCGCACACCTTCGGGTCGTCGGGGTGCTTCTTCACCAGCGGCCAGATGTCGATCGGCAGCACCGTGATGAAGGTCGGCTGGATCAGCTTCGGCTCGATCAGCTTGCCCTGCAGCGTGTCGACGAGCGCCGCCCAGTCGTCGGTCTCCTCGGCGTCGTCGCCGGCCACCTCGGCCAGCTCGTCGCGGCTCGCCTTGTAGATGTCGACGCCGGTCTCCTTCAGCAGCTCGTCGCGCAGGACGACCCGCGGCCAGGGCGCCTTGAAGTCGATCTCCACCCCGTCGCGCTCGATCACCGTCGTCCCCATCACCTTCTCGACCACGGTCGAGACGAGGTTCTCCTGGAACTCCATGACGCCGTTCCAGTCGGCGCCGCCGACGAACATCTCGAGCATCGTGAACTCGGGGTTGTGGTTCGGCGACATCCCCTCGTTGCGGAAGAACTTGCCGAACTCGTAGACGTCCTCGTAGCCGCCGACGATCGCCCGCTTCAGGTAGAGCTCGGTCGCCGTGCGCAGGAAGAGATCGCGGTCGAGCGCGTTGTGGTGGGTGACGAACGGGCGCGCCGCGGCGCCGCCGGTCAGCCGCTGCAGGATGGGCGTTTCCAGCTCGACCCAGCCGCGCTCGTGCATGTACTCGCGGATCGCGAAGGTCAGCTCGGAGCGTTTCTTGAAGATCTCCCGCGAGGGCTCGTTGGCGATCAGGTCGAGCTCGCGCTGGCGATAGCGCACCTCCGGGTCCTTGATCCCGTGGAAGAGGTCCGGCGGGTCTTTCAGCGCCGGCGCCAACAGCGTGCAGGTCTCGACGCTGACCGCGAGCTCCCCCCGTTTCGTCACGTACAAGACCCCCTCGACCCCGACGATGTCGGCGAGGTCAAGTTCCGCGATCCGCGCGAACGCCTCCTCGCCGAGCTTGTCGCGGCGCGCGGAGGCCTGGATCGTCCCGCTCACGTCGCGGACGTCGAAGAAGACGACTTTGCCGTGGCCGCGCATGCCGGTCACCCGCCCCATCACGCGATAACGGAACTCCGGGTGCTC
This sequence comes from Solirubrobacterales bacterium, assembly GCA_035547475.1. Classification (GTDB taxonomy): domain Bacteria; phylum Actinomycetota; class Thermoleophilia; order Solirubrobacterales; family 70-9; genus VAYN01. Next base: position 2,552 of record DASZUW010000443.1, on the reverse strand, counting down.
GCCCTCGGCGAGCTCGCCCGCCGCGAGCGCCGGCGCGTGCGCGGCGAGGATGTCGGCGGCGTGGTCGCGCGGCAGGAAGCTGTGCGGATAGGGATTGACCCCTTCCGCCTTCAGCCTCTCCACCTTGGCGCGGCGTTTCGCCTCGCTGGCGCCCGACGTGTCCGCCGAGCGATCGCCCTTGGCGGGCGCCTCGGGCTCGTTCGTCACGGCGCCAGGCCGACCGTGACCCGCTCGTTGCCCTCGTAGTCGCGCAGCGTCTCCGCGTCGCGCAGCATCTCGCGCATCGCCGGGCCGTGGTGGGTGTCGTGCTCGAGCGCCAGCTTCGTCCCCGACGGCGTTTCCGCGATCAGCCCGCGGATCACCCCGAGGCCGTCGGCACCGCAGTCGCCGGTGATCGCGATCAGCGGCTCGGCGTGGATCTCCGGTGAGCGCTGGTCGATCGTCTCGTCCGAGATGTAGGGGAGGTTCGCGATCACCAGGTCGACCTCGCCGAGGTCGTCCGGCAGGCCCTTGCCCACCGACACGTCGAGGTCGAGCCCGAGGCGCTCGGCGTTCTCGCGCGCCGCTTCGACGGCCTCCGGCGAGAGGTCCGAGGCGGTGATCTTCAGGTCGGGACGCTCCGACATCAGCGCCAGGGCGATCGCCCCCGAGCCGGTGCCGACCTCGTGGACGCGCGCGCCCTGCGGCAGTTTCGTCCCCACCTCGACCAGCAGCTCGGTCTCCTTGCGCGGCCACAGCACGCGCGAGTCGACGGCGATCTCGAGGTCGCGGAACGGGGCGCGGCCGAGCACGTAGGCGAGCGGCTGATGTTCCACCCGCTGCTTGACCTTCTCCTCGATCGCGGCGGCCGCGTCCGCGGAGACGTCGTCGGCGCTTTCGACCGAGAGCTCCGCGGGTTTGACGCCCAGGGCGTCGGCGACGATCGCTTCCGCGTCCTCGCGCGGGGTATCGATCCCCACCGCGGCCAGACGCTCCGCCGCATCGTCGACCAACGCGCTCACCGTGCGCGCCGAAGGTCCCTCGTGCTTCTCAGTGTCTACAGGCGACATCCCCGCCTATCCTCTCTTTGGTTGACCGCTCTAGAACTCTTGCGCATGCCATGGTACCGGGTTTTCCGCTCAGACAGCGGGTTGCAAGGCGTCGCGCGACTCATCTGCCGACGGCCGGCCGATGCCGCCGTGGCGATGCACCACGATAGCGAGCCAGACCGCTCCGGCCGCCAACATCGCCAGTGACTCGAGCTGCGCGGCGGTGAGCCCGAGCGAGTCGCGCGCGTTGCGGCGCAGGAACTCGACCAGGAAGCGCTCCGTCCCGGCGTACATCAGGTAGAGCGCGAAGAGGCAGCCGGCGCGGACGCGATCGCGCAGCCGCCAGAGGATCCAGGCGCCGAAGCCCATCGCCAGCGTCTCGTAGACGGGCGTCGGCTGGACCGGGACCTTGGTCGGTTCGGTGCCGTGCGGGTAGGCCATCGCCCAGGGCCCGTCCCACGGCTTGCCGTAGTCGCCGTCGCCGGAGAGCTGGCAGCCGCAGCGGCCGAGCGCGTAGCCGAGGGCGAGCGCCGGGGCGGCGACGTCGAGCAGCGTCAGGTTGAGGAAGTCGCGCCACCAGGCCCAACCGATCACGAAGAGCGCACCGCCGATCGCGCCGCCGTACCAGACCAGGCCCGAGCCGCTGAAGAGGTGGCCGACGAGGTCGCCCTTCACCTCCGAGTAGTTCTGGACGATGAAGTAGACGCGCGAGCCGACGAGGCCGCCGAGGAGCGCCGCGAACCCCATCTCGTAGCCCCAGTCGACCGGCCGGCCGAGCTCGCCGAAGCGCTTCCAGACGAGCGCGCCGGCGGCGAGGAAGGCGAGCGCGAAGCAGAGGCCGAAGGTCTGGATCGTGAGCGGGCCGAGGTGAAGCTCCGGGTACATCGGCGTACCTTCGCAGGCCGGCCCGGCGCCCGCTCGGCGACCTCAGCCCAGCAGGAACTCGAGCAGCGCCTTCTGCGCGTGCAGCCGGTTCTCGGCCTGGTCGAAGACCGCGGAGCGCTCGCCGTAGAGGACGTCGGCGGTGATCTCGTCGCCGGGGTGCGCCGGGAGGCAGTGCAGGACGATCGCCGAGTCCTTCGCCGCGGCGAGGAGGTCGGCGTCGAGGCGGAACGGGGCGAGGTCGCGGCGGCGGCGCTCCTCGTCTTCGTCGCCCATGCTGACCCAGACGTCGGTGTAGAGGGCATCCGCGTCGGCGGCGGCGGCGCGCGGGTCGCCGGTCAGCTTCACCCCGTGCGCCTCCTCCAGCTGGTAGTCGGCGGGGGCGGCGACGACGACTTCGACGCCGGCGAGCTCCCCCAGCACGGCGAGCGAGCGCGCCACGTTGTTGCCGTCGCCGACGTAGGCGAGACGCAGGCCGGCGAGTTCGCCGAAGCGCTCGCGCAGGGTGAGCAGGTCGGCGATCGCCTGGCAGGGGTGGTGCAGCGGGGTGAGGGCGTTGATGACCGGGACGTCGGCGGCCTTCGCCAGCTCGACGACCCGTTCGTGGGACCCGGAGCGGATCACGATCGCGTCGACCATGCG
>DASZUW010000442.1:0-8669 GCA_035547475.1 Solirubrobacterales bacterium | reverse complement strand
GCGGCGGGCGCCGAAGGCGGTGGCGGCGTAGTTCGGGAAGGCCTTGGTCGAGTAGGCGTGGAAGGTGCCGACCACCGGGGTGCGCGCGCCGAGCACCGCGTTCCAGCCGACCAGCGGCGCCAGCGGCTCGTGGACGTGGACCACGTCGAATTCCCCGGCGCGGACCTCGTGGCGCGGCCGGACGTACCCGCCGACCGGCGTGACGGTGAGGTTGGAGACGGCGCCGTTGGCCCCGAGGCCGACGGTGCGGCCGAGCGGCACCAGGTAGTCCGGTAGCGTCGCCGTCGTCGGCGCCGCCCGGTGCGTGGCGCGGCTGAACAGACCGGGCGGATCGACCGGTGCGAGGACGCGCACGTCGTGTCCTCGTCCGAGAAACTCCTCGGCGAGCGCTTCGACGTGCCGGTTCACGCCCCCTTGGAAAGACCAGGAATATGGCGAGACAAGACCTATGCGCACGAGCACCTAAGGGTAGACGACGGGGCGGCTTGCACGAAATCACTACCCGCTCTCACGGTGACGATTACGCGCCGCGCGTCGATCTCCCTCCCTCGGCCCACGCCCAGCCGAGGAAAACCAGCAGGTACGCGGCGCCGATCTCGAGCAAGAGCGCGCCCGAATCGTTCGCCAGGGTCGCCACGATCGTCGCGACGACGGCGCCGATCAGGGCGGCGCGCATCGCCGGGACCTCGCGCACCCAGCTCGCCAGCGTGGCGCGGCGCAGGACGGCGACGAGGACGCCGATCGCGACCACCGGCAGGGCGACGAGGAGGACCGGGCGGACGAAGCTGCGCGCGGTCTGCTCGAGCCGGCGCTGGGCGGTGTCGCCGAGCGAGTGCAGGCCGCCGGCGTCGAGCACCGAGCGGGTGAAGTGGGAGTTGGCGCCGGTGAGGAGGTCGGCGAGCGCCAGCAGGGCGAGGACCACCAGCGGGATCAGGATGACGAGCAGGATCCAGCGGCGGCGCCCGCCGGTGACCACGAGCGCGGCCACCGCGACGCCCAGCGGGAAGTCGATCGCGGCGCCGACGTCGGCGCCGAACTTGCCGGAGGCGAAGATCCCGGCGCAGACGAGGCCGACGAGGAGGAAGACGGCGGCGCAGCGCCCCGACGAGAGGCGCGGCGCGAACCCCGCCAGCGCCGCGCCGATGCCGCCGACGACGAGCACCGACAGAAGCGACTCCAGCTCGTTGCCGATGCCGTAGAAGCGGACGCCGAGCATCGGGTTCGGGCCGAGCAGCGAGAGCGAGGAGAGCGGCGAGCCGAGGATCGCGTCGAGAGCGTAGGCGCCGACCGTGACGCCGGCGGCGACCGCCAGCGCGCGATAGTCGCGCAGCGCCGCCAGCGTGAGCCCCGCGAGCAGCGGCGAGCCCAGCATCACGAGGAGCATTTCGGGGTACTGCGCCGGTTCGAGCGCCGCGCCTACCAAAAGCAGCACCGGCAGGTAGACGACCGCGAGGCCGGCCAGGCGCACCGCGGCCGGGGCGAGCCCCCGGGCGAGCACCGCCACCAGGCCGAGGGCGAGCAGCCAGGCCAGGAGGCTCCAGCCGATCACCGGCCCGCGCCGCGCGGAGACGACCGCCATCCGCGCCTCCCGCGCTTCGATCGCGCCGGGGTCGACCGTGCCCTCGCCGCGGATCGCCTGCCCGATCATCTGGTCGGGGACCCCGACGCCGAGGAATTCGAGGATCGTCGGCGCGACATCCGTGGAAGAGACGTAGCCGTTCGTGCGCGTCGTGTCGGAGGTGAGGTCGCCGTGGTAGCCGGGCCCGGCGATCCCGATCGGGACCGGCTCGTCGGTCTTCCCGGTCGGCGTGGCGATCGCGATGACGAGGTCGTGGGACGCGGCGCGGCGGGCGAGCCGGCGGGCGAGGGCGGGCGAGGAAGGCGCGGACTCGGAGCGGCCGGCCCGGGAGGAGCCGAGCGCCGCGGCCGTCGGCGGGATGCCGAGCGGACACGCCGGCGGCCCACTCCCGGCGACCGGGACCCCCGCGCGTTCCAGGGTCCGCACCAGCAGCCCCGGTTCGATTTCGTCCGGCGCCGACGCGGCCCGTTCCCGCGCTTGCGTGAACCATTCCTCACAGCGGGCGGAGCGAAGCGGCGGCAGCCCGTGGTCGTAGAGCGAGTCGAAGACGCGGTTGCCGGCGCCGATGTCGAGGTAGGTCTGTTCCGGGGACACCGTGCCCAGGCCGGCGCTCATCAGCCCCGGCGAGAAGCCCGCCGCCGCCAGTTCGGCGACCGTCGTCGAGGAGGGCACGAAGAGCAGGTAGGCGCGCGCCGGCGAGGCTGCCGCGCCGGCCCCGGGGGCCGCGACCAGCCACAGCGACAGCGCTATCGTCAGCACCATGCCCGCCGACCGCACTTTCGCCAAATTCAGCTTCTTCAAAGTCGATCCCGCCTGGCGCCGTCGCGACGCCGAGCTGCGCGGCGCCGACAAGCAGGAGTTCCTCGCCGCCTGCGAGGACTTCGGCCTCGACCGGTCGCTGCGCGCCTACTCAACCATAGGAACGCGCGGCGACGTCGACCTGGTGCTGCTGAGCCAGAGCCCGAACCTGGAGGACATCCACACCTTCCACGTCGTGCTCGGGCAGTCGGGGCTGGCGAAATGGTGCTCGACGCCCTACTCGTTCCTCTCGATGACGAAAGTCTCGCCCTACAGTGAGGAGAGAGCGCGCCCGGAGATCTGCGTCTCCGAGCGCAAGTACCTCTTCCTCTACCCGATGGTGAAGCAGCGCCGCTGGTACGGGCTGCCGCCCGCCGAGCGCGGCCGGATCATGAAAAGCCACATCGAGATCGGCCGCAAATACCCGGAGATCACGATCAACACGACGTACTCCTACGGGCTCGACGACCAGGAGTTCGTCGTCTGCTTCGAGGGCGACGACCCGGGGATGTTCCTCGAACTCGTGAACGAGCTGCGGCCGACCGAGTCGAGCGAGTACACCGAGTCCGAGACGCCGATCTTCACCTGCGTCGCGATGTCGGTCGGGCGCGCCCTCGACGCCTTGGACGGCGTCGCCAGCGCCGCCACCGCGCCCGCCTCCGCCTAGGGCCAGAGCGACCCGTTCGGTCGGGTCGCCTATCCTTCCCGTCCCGTCCCAGACCCGAAAAACGAGAGAGATGCCCAAGATCGGTACCCCTGAGAACCCGCTTCGCGTCGCCATCGTCGGCGCCGGCCCGTCCGGCTTCTACGCCGCCGAGCACGTCCTCAAGGACGCAGACGTCCACGCCCAGGTCGACCTCTTCGACCGCCTCCCCACTCCGTTCGGGCTGGTGCGCGGCGGCGTCGCCCCGGATCATCCGAAGATCAAGTCGGTGATCCGCGTGTACGAGAAAACCGCGGCGCGCGACGGCTTCCGCTTCTTCGGCAACGTGAAGATCGGGCACGACGTGGAGGTCGAGGAGCTGGAATCGCTCTACCACGCGATCGTCTTCACGGTCGGCTGCGAGACCGACCGGGCGCTCGGCATCCCCGGCGAGGACCTGCCCGGCAGCCACGCCGCGACGGCCTTCGTCGGCTGGTACAACGCCCATCCCGACTACGCGGACGAGGACTTCGACCTCTCGGCCGAGCGGGCGGTGGTGATCGGCAACGGCAACGTGGCGATGGACGTCGCGCGGATGCTGGCGCTGACCGACCACGAGCTGCGCCAGACCGACACCGCCGACCACGCGATCGAGGAGCTCGACCGCAAGGGCATCAGGGAGATCGTCGTGCTGGGCCGCCGCGGCCCGGTCCAGGCCGCCTTCACCAACCCGGAGATCAAAGAGCTCGGGGAGATGGAGGACGCCGACGTGATCGTCGACCCGGCGGAGATGGAGCTGGACCCGGCGAGCAAGGCGTACCTGGAATCCGAGGAGGCCGACAAGACGACGCGGGTGAACGTCGAGACGCTGACCGAGTTCTCCCAGCGCACGCCGGAGGGCAAGAAGCAGCGGATCGTCCTGCGCTTCCTCGCCTCGCCGGTGGAGATCAAGGGCGACGGCAAGGTCGAATCGATCGTGATCGGCCGCAACGAGCTGGTCGAGGAGGACGGGCGGCTCGTGGCCAAGGACACCGGCGAGCGCGAGGAGCTCGAGTGCGGGCTCGTGCTGCGCTCCGTCGGCTACACCGGCGTGCCGATCGAGGGCGTCCCCTTCGACACCAAGCGCGGCCTGATCCTGAACGAGGGCGGCCGCGTGCTCGACTCCCACGACTCCGGCCACAAGGTCGGCCACTACACCGCCGGCTGGATCAAGCGCGGCCCCTCGGGCGTCATCGGCACCAATAAGAAAGACGCCCTGGAGACGGTCCAGCACCTCCTCGCCGACGTCGCCTCGGGCACCCTCCTCGACCCGGCCAACCCGGCGCCCGAGGCGATCGAGCAGCTGCTCGCGGAGAAGAACATCCGCTACGTCTCCTTCGAGGACTGGCAGGCGATCGACCAGGCCGAGGTCGGCCGCGGCGAGCCCCACGGCCGTCCCCGGGTCAAGTTCGTCCGCGTCGAGGAGATGCTTGACACGGTCGGCGAGCAGGTGGGCTGATCGTGGCGGTCGACCTCGCGGAGCTGAAGGCGATGATCGAGGCGGCCCTCCCCGGCGCCTTGGTCGAGGTCACCGACGAAGACGGCGGCGGTCAGCACCTGCGCGCCGAGGTCAAGGCCCCCCAGTTTCAGGGTCTCTCGCGGATCGACCAGCACCGGCTGGTGAAGGCTGCGGTGAAACCGCGCTTCGACGACGGCACGGTGCACGCGCTTTCGGTGAAGACCGAGCCTCTCTGACGATCCGGCCGTCCGCTGCGCGATCCGCGCGTAAGTTGGCACACAAGATTTACGTTCTGCGCGCCACACGCGCGTAACTTCTCCCTAGCCTTCGATACAAATGGAGGCCATGAGATCCACTTGGACCGACGAGCGCCTGGACGACCTGAACGACAGGGTGAAGGTCATGGACGTGAAGATGGATGCCGGCTTCGCGCGACTCGACAGCCGCATCGACAAGATGAACCACACGATGATCCAGGGGATGGTCGCCCTGATCAGCATCGTCACCGTGCTGCTCTCGACCCTGGTCGGCATCGTCGCGACGAGACTCCTCTGAGCCGACGAAGTCGCTTGGCTACCCTGTGGACATGGCCGACCAAGAGCTGAAGTCCAAAGTCGAAGAGTTGATCGCAGCCAACCCCGTGCTGCTCTTCATGAAAGGGGTGCCGGAGGCGCCGCGCTGCGGGTTCTCGATGCGCGTCGTGCAGATCCTCGACTCGATGGATGCCGAGTACGGCGCGATCGACGTCCTTCCCGCGCTGCAGCCCCTCCGCGAAGTCACCGCCGAGATCTCCGACTGGCAGACCTTCCCGCAGCTCTACGTCAACGGCGAGCTGCTGGGCGGCGCCGACATCGTCCAGGAGATGTACGAATCCGGCGAGCTCGCCGAGGCCCTCGGCCTCGAGCAGCCGGAGGTCGCCACGGTCCCGGCCGCCGAAGACCGGCCCCCCACCCAGTCTCCCCCGCTTCAGATCGAATAGCCGAGCTCCGCGTTCGCGCGGCTCAGCACGGTCCCCAGGTCGCGATCGCCGCCGAACTCGAGTGGGACGCCCTGATCGAACGCGCCCCCGAACCGCGCGGAGCTGACCCGACTGCTCGCGCTTACTCTCCGCGGTCCTCTAGACCAAGCAGATGAAGGCGCAGGGAAGTGAGACGAGGGAAGCGCACCAGCAGTGCGTGACCCGAGTCGACCGACCGAGGATGCCGAGCTGCGCCGGTCTAGACGGCCGCGGCGGGGGCGTCGTCTTTGACCTGGAAGGAGGAGCCGCAACCGCAGGCGGCGACGACGTTCGGGTTGTTCACCTGGAACCCGGCGCCCTGGAGACCTTCGACGTAGTCGACCTCGGAGCCGAAGACGAACTGCATCGAGACCTTGTCGACGACGACGGAGACGCCGTCGACGGTGAAGACGTGGTCGTCGGCCTTGGCCTTGTCGAAGGCGAGCGCGTACTGGAAGCCGGAGCATCCGCCGCCGCGGACGGCGACGCGCAGGGCCTGGTCGTGGTCCTCCTGCCCGGCCAGGAGCTCGCCGATCTTGGCGACTGCCTTGTCAGAGAGGGTGATGGCTTGGTTTGGCGTATCGGTCACTTCACAAAGTGTAGCGATGCCGGTCGGCGGTTCGACGCGCCGGCGGAAAGTGCGGAACGTGCGCGCCTGATTACGCGAATGGACTCGCGCAAAGAGCGGCCGAAGCGCTAGCGTCAGCGCCATGGAGACCACCGAGCACGCCCAGATCGCCTACGACGCGTTCGCCGCGATCTACGACGACTTCAACGCGCAGAACGACTACGAGGCCTGGTTCACCGAGCTGCTGCCGCGCCTCGAGCAGGAGGGCCTGCGGACCGGCAAGCTGCTCGACGTCGCCTGCGGCACGGGGCGCGCCTTCGCGCCGATGCTGCGCCGCGGCTGGGAGATCACCGGCTGCGACATCTCCGCCGCGATGATCGCCAAGGCGCGCGAGAAACACGCGGGAGAGCCGATCGCGCTGGACGTCGCCGACATGACCCGGCTGCCCGTCTACGGCGAGTTCGAGCTGGTCTGGGCGCTGAACGACCCGGTCAACTACCTGGTCGGCGACGGCGACCTGCAGGACGCGTTCGAGGCGATGGGCGCGAACCTCGCCGCCGACGGGCTGCTCGTCTTCGACTGCAACACGGTGATGATGATGCGGGCGTCCTTCGCGCCGGACCAGGGCCTCCAACGCGACCCGCGCTGGCGCTGGGAGGGCCGCGGCGAGGTCGCGGGCGTCTACGAAGCCGACGTCTCCGGCGAGGGGGTCGCCACCCACACCCACAAAGAGCGCCACTACTCGGTGCCGCAGATCCAGCGGACGCTGCTGAACGCCGGCCTCCAGCCGCTCGCGGCGCTGGGCCACCGCGAGGTCGACGGGAAGCTGATCATCGCCGACTCCTGGGACGAGGGACGCGACCACAAGATCATCCACGTCGCGCGGCGCGGCTGATCGGACCGGCGTTTGACATGATCCGCGCCGGTGCCCGCCGGTAACGAGACCGCAGTCGTCTGCGACAGCAGCCAGTACCTGCCTTCCGAGGTGATCGCGGCCAAGGGCATCGGCGTGGTCAGCCTCTACGTATCCATCGACGGGGAGCAGGAGGCGGAGCTGCGGATCACCGACTACGACGACTTCTACAACCGCCTGCGCCATTCGAGCGCCGGCGCGACCACCTCGCAGCCCTCGCTCGGCGACTTCATCGACGCCTGGGAGCCGCTGCTCGACCGCGGCAAGGAGATCGTCTCGATCCACCTCTCCTCGGCGATCTCGGGGACCTTCGAGGCCGCCAACCAGGCGCGCCAACGGCTGATCGACGACGGCAAGGGCGGCGAGCGGGTCCACCTCTACGACTCCGAAATGGCCTGCGGGGCGACCGGGCTATGCGTGCTGGCGGCGGCCGCCGCGATCGAGGCCGGCGGCGGGCCGGAGGAGGCGATCGCGCGGGCCAGGCAGGTGCGGGAGACGATCCGGATGTGGTTCGCCGTCGACACGCTCGAGTACCTGCGCAAGGGCGGGCGCATCGGCGGCGCCAGCGCCTGGATCGGCGGCGCGCTGAAGATCAAGCCGATCCTCGCGATCGACCGCGAGATCGTGCCGATCGAACGCGTGCGCACCCGCGCCCGCTCCCTGGAGCGCCTGCGCGGCTACGCCCGCCAGCTGCACGAATCGGGCGCCGACGCCTGGGTCATCCAGCACATCCAGGACCACGAGACGGCCGACCTGCTGGCCGCCGACTGCCGCGAGATCTTCGGCTGCGAGCCGGCCTTCGTCTCCGAGATCGGCCCGGTGATCGGCGCCCACGTCGGGCCCGGGCTGATCGGCGTCGGCGGGGTCTCCTGGTCGCTCCTCGACGCGGGCTGAGCGCCGGGCCGCCGTGGCGATGGCAAAGCTGCTGCTCATCTCCGGCAGCCTGCGCGCCGGCTCCACCAACTCGGCGACGCTGCGCACCGCCGCGGCCCTGGCACCCGACGGAATCGAGGCGACGATCTACGACGGCATGGGCCGCCTCCCCCACTTCAACCCCGACGACGACCCGACCGACGGCGTCGGCCTGGACGCCGAGGTGGCGACCCTCCGCGCGGCCCTGACCGACGCCGACGCCCTCCTCCTCTCGACCCCCGAGTACGCCGGCGCCCTGCCCGGCTCCTTCAAGAACCTCCTCGACTGGACGGTCGGCGGCGGCCAGACCTACGACATGCCGGTCGCCTGGATCAACGTCTCCGGTCCCGCCGCGCCCACCGGCGGCGCCGACGCCCACGCGAGCCTCCGCAAAGTCCTCGACTACACCGGCGCCCGCATCGTCGAAGACGCCTGCCTCCGCCTCCCCCTGACCCGCGACGACGTCAACTCCGACGGCCTGATCGCCCCACCCCCCGCGCGAGACGCGATCGTCGCCGGAGTGCGAGCGCTGGCGGCTGCGGTCGAACGGTAGACGGCCGGGGGACGCGGGGCTTTCGGCTGACGCAGGGCCGGGTCTTCGGGGAGAGGATCAGGGACCGTGGCCGCAGGGTGACGGGAGAGCGACGGAAGGCCCAAGGACGACGCACGGATCCGTCACCGAGACGAGGCGTCGTGACGAAGACGCCGGGATCTCCACGCCTCGGTCCGTGTCGCACGACACGCACGCAGGCGCGGGCGAC
>DASZUW010000441.1:0-11499 GCA_035547475.1 Solirubrobacterales bacterium | reverse complement strand
CTCGCCTCGCTCGCCGTCGGCGCCGGCCTCGACGGGCTGGGGAAGGGGCACGGGCCCGTCGACGTCTTCGAGCTCGCCGCCCGCGCCCGCGCCGACGCCGAGCTCGCCGCCGAGCCCCGTCGTTAGATTTCGCCCATGAGTACCGTCGCCAGCACCGCCACCGGCCTGCCGCGCCCCCGCTCGGCGAGCGTCTTCGACGGCCCCGACCGCGCCCACGCGCGCGCCTACATGAAGGGGATCGGCTTCGACGACGACGCGCTCTCGCGGCCGACGATCGGCATCGCCAACACCTGGACCGAGGCGATGCCGTGCAACTTCCACCTGCGCGCCCTCGCCGAGCACATCAGAGACGGCGTCCGCGCCGCCGGCGGCACGCCGATGGAGTTCAACACCGTCGCCGTCTCCGACGGGGTGACGATGGGCACCCAGGGGATGAAGGCGTCGCTGATCAGCCGCGAGGTGATCGCTGACTCGATCGAGTTGATGGCGCGCGGATACCAGTTCGACGCGATCGTCGCCCTCTGCGCCTGCGACAAGACGATCCCCGGTTGCGCGATGGCGCTGGCGCGGCTCGACGTGCCGTCGGTGCTGCTCTACGGCGGCTCGATCGCCCCCGGCCACTGGCACGGTCGCGACGTGACGATCCTCGACGTCTTCGAGGCGATCGGCGCCCACAACGCCGGCGAGATGACCGACTCCGAGCTGCACGAGCTGGAGGGCGCGGCGAGCCCGGGCGCCGGCGCCTGCGGCGGCCAGTTCACCGCCAACACGATGGCCTGCGCCTTCGAGGCGCTGGGGATCAGCGCCGGCGGCTCGGCGATGGTCCCGGCCGAAGGCGACGACAAGCCGACCGTCGCCGAGAAGGTCGGCGAGCTGGTGCTCCGCGTCCTCGCCGAGGACATCACGCCGAGCAAGGTCATCACCAAGGCGTCGCTCGAAAACGCGATCGCCTGCGTCTGCGCCTCGGGCGGCTCGACCAACGCCGTGCTGCACCTGATCGCGCTCGCGCACGAGCTCGGCATCGAGCTGACCGTCGACGACTTCGAGCGGATCTCCCGGGCGACGCCGCTCTTCGCCGACCTCAAACCGGGCGGCCGCTTCGTCGCCACCGACCTCTACGCCGCGGGCGGGGTGCCGGTGATCCTGCGGCGCCTGGCGGACGCGGGGCTGCTGCACGGCGACGCGATCACGGTGACCGGCCAGACGATCGGCGAGGTCGCCGCCGCGGCGACCGAGGCGCCCGGCCAGGCGGTGGTGCGGCCGCTCGCGGACCCGCTGAAGCCCGAAGGCGGCCTGGCGATCCTGCGCGGCAACCTCGCGCCGGAGGGCGCGGTGGTGAAGGTCGCGGGCACCGAGCGCCGCAGGCAGTCCGGCCCCGCCCGCGTCTTCGAGTCCGAAGAGGAGTGCTTCCGCGCAGTCAAGGACCAGCAGATCAACCCCGGCGACATCGTCGTGATCCGGGGCGAGGGGCCGGTCGGCGGCCCCGGCATGCGGGAGATGCTGCAGGTGACGGCGGCGATCGTCGGCGAGGGCCTCGGCGAGTCGGTGGCGATGGTCACCGACGGCCGCTTCTCCGGCGCCACCCGCGGCCTGATGATCGGCCACGTCGCCCCCGAGGCGGCCAAGGGCGGCCCGATCGCCGCGATCGGGGAGGGCGACCGGGTCACGGTCGACATCGACGCTCGCCGGCTCGACGTCGAACTCCCGGACGACGTGATCGCCGCGCGCGCCTCCGCCTACGTCGCACCCGAGCGCCCGCCCGAGCTGCGCCGCGGCGTGATGGCGAAGTACGCGGCGACGGTCTCATCCGCCGCCCGCGGCGCCGTGACGAGCTGACGGGCCGTCAGGCGTAGCCCATGCGTTCGAGCACGGGGATCTCGCGGATCTGGGGCGGTTGGAGGTGGTCCCAGAGGATGCCGCGCGGGCGGTCGTACTGGCGCTCGATCTCGATCACGGCGCGGGGGGTGGCGATGACGTCGCAGGGGAGGTCGTGGGCGGTGACCATGAGGTGCTGACGGAGGATCTGGATCGGGTGGACGGTGGTGGCGACGATGATGTGGGAGTCGATCTTGCCCGCCTCGACGAGGATGCCGTACTCGAGGTCGTGGTAGCCGCCGCCTTTGCCGATCCGGGCGCCGCTGAGGTTTACGGCCACTGAGCCACAAAGGACGAAGTCGATGTCGGGAAGGTCGTCGAGGGCGACGACGCGGCCGTGCTTGAGGGCACCCTTGATCGTCGCCGCCTCGCCGACCGCTTTCTTGGAGAGCTTTTTCGGGTCGAGCACGCGGAAGGGGTGGGGATCGCGCAGGCGCGGCACCGCCATGATCACGGTCTTGCCTTCTTCGAGGGCGAGGCGGCGGGCGTGGGTCTGCGGCGAGTCGGGGTTCGCCTTGATCACCCGCGCCCGCTTCCAGACCCGGTGGGAGGCGAGCTTTTCCGCCGCCAGCTTGGCGCCGGCGAAGTTGGGGATGCGCCCCTCGGCGCCGGGGAAGCGGGAGACCCCCTGGTCGTCCATCGCCTTCCAGACCTCTGCCCGGACCTCGTCCTTCGAGCGCATGGGGCGAAACATATCCCTCGGTGAACCCGGCAAACCGGGCCGCGTCGCGCCCGCCGCCTACACTGACCTGCGTCAAGTCCAACGACCTCTGCTGTGGGGACGGCGATGGGCCGCAAAACGATCCTCATCATCGCGACGGCAGCCGTGTTAGTCGCCGCCCTCGTGGTGGCGGGCGCCTACCTGTACGACCGCTCCCAGGAGGGCAAGATCGCCGCCGGGGTGACGATCGACGGCATCGACGTCGGCGGCATGGACGCCGAGGAGGCCGAGGCGAAGCTGCGCCGCGAGCTGCTGCGCCCGCTGGAGCAGCCGCTGCGCGCGACCTACCGCGCGCGCCGGTGGTCGCTGCCGGCCGCGCGGCTGAAGGTCCGCGCCGACGTCGAGGGCGCGGTGGCCCGCGCGGTCGAGGTCAGCCGCGAAGGGGACCTGCCGACGAGGATCGGCCGTTACCTCGGCGGCGAGGAGCTCCAGGCGATGGAAGAAGAACCGACCTGGTACGTGCCGGAATCCGACTGGGCCGGGGACCTCGCCGGGCAGGTGATCCCGCCCGGTCCCGACAACCCGATCAAGGCCCGCTGGATGGCGATCTTCGAAGGCGCCGGCATCCACGGGACCGAAGAGACCGCCTCGCTCGGCACGGCCGCCTCGCACGGTTGCGTGCGGATGTCGATCCCCGACGTGGAAGAGCTCTACGACCAGGTCGAAGTGGGCACGCCGATCTTCATCGGCTGACCGGCCGAGCGCGGTCGCGCAAACGTCCCGCGATCGGGTACGTGTGTTTGTGACATGTGCGCAGGACGTGAGGGTTCGATCACGAATGAGGCATCAGTGAACTGGGATGCGGCGCTCGCCGGATACGACCGCGACCTGCGGACCCGCGGCGCGGCCGAGCGCACCCGGCGCGCCTACGGGATCGACCTCGCCGCCTTCGTCGGTTGGGCCAAGGCACTCCACCTCGCGCCCGGCGACCTGCGCCACCGCGACGTCCGCCGTTACGCCGCCTCGCTCTCTGAGGAAGGCAAGGCGTCGACGACCGTCGCCCGCAACCTCGCCGCGATCCGCGGCCTCTACGACTTCCTCGTGCGCACCGAGCGAGTGGGCGGCAACCCGGCCGAGCTCGTCTCCAGCCCCAAGCGCCCGCAGAAGCTGCCGAACGTGCTGAGCGGCGAGCAGATGCGCTCGCTGCTGGAGGGGATCCCGGCGCGCACGCCGCTCGAGCTGCGCGACCGGGCGATGTTCGAGCTCGCCTACTCCTGCGGGCTGCGCTGCGAGGAGATCGTCAACCTCGACCTCGATTCCTTCGACTTCGAAGAGGATCAGCTGCGGGTGCTCGGCAAGGGCTCCAAGGAGCGGCTGCTACCGGTCGGCGAGCCGGCCCGGCGGGCGCTGGAACGCTATCTCCAGCGTGGCCGGCGGCCGCTGGCGGGCGATCCGCGCGAGCGCGCGCTCTTCCTCTCCAAGAGCGGCAGGCGCCTCTCCAACTCCGATGTGACGCGACGGCTACGGATCTGGGTCGCCAACGTGTCGTCGGTGGGCGGGGTCTCGCCGCATTCACTCAGGCATTCTTTTGCGACCCATCTCCTGGAGGGCGGCGCAGATCTGCGTACGATTCAAGAATTGTTGGGCCATTCCTCGATCTCCACGACCCAGGTCTACACCCGGGTCGACGCCGCTCGACTGCGCGACACCTACGCCGACAGTCACCCCCGCGCATGATCGAATCCCCTCGCGAAAGTAGGATCTGATCGTGGCGATGGAGACGGGGGTCAAGGAAGTGGAGCTGCGTGAGCTCTGGCGTCGCTACAAAGAGCAGGGCGACGCGGCCGCCCGCGAGCGCCTCGTCGTCGCCTACTCGCCGATGGTCAAGTTCGTCGCCGGCCGGCTCGGCGCCGGGCTGCCGTCCCACGTCGAGGACGCCGACCTCATCTCCTACGGCCTCGTCGGCCTGATCGGCGCGATCGAGCGCGTCGAGCCGGAGCGGGGGATCAAATTCGAGACCTTCGCGATGACCCGCATCCGCGGCTCGATCATCGACGAACTGCGCTCGCTCGACTGGGTGCCGCGCTCGGTCCGCTCGCGGGCGCGCGAGATCGAAACCGCGCAGGCGAAGCTGGAGCACGAGCTGCAGCGGGCGCCGAGCGAGGCCGAGCTGGCCGCCAAGCTCGGCATGACCGAGGCGGAGCTGCAGAACGCGCTGCTGGAGATCGCCAACTCCTCCGTCTACGCGCTCGACGAGCTGTGGACGGTGTCGGATTCCTCCGGCGACCAGGTGAGCCTGCTCGACACGATCGCCGACGAGGGCGCCGCCGACCCGCAGGAGGCGCTCGCCTCCAACGAGGTGAAGGACCGCCTGACCGAGGCGATCGGCTCGCTGCCCGAGCGCGAGCAGCTCGTCGTCGCCCTCTACTACTACGAGAACCTGACGCTGCGCGAGATCGGCGAGGTCCTCGGCGTGACCGAGTCGCGCGTGTCACAGCTTCACACCAAGGCCGTGATGCGGCTGAAGTCGCATCTGCAGCAGGGGTAGCCCGGGCCTCGAGTTTCGCGCCACGGCGAGCGGGCGGATCCGTCGCCCTCGTTTTTCACCCGCAATAGCAAGCCTCCGTTCAGATCGGCCCGATCGCGTCGCGCATCGGCGGAATGCGAGTTCCCGCTGCTAACTTGGGCCGCGTGAGCCACCAAGGAGCCTGCGAGGTCTGCGGACGGACGTTTCTCGTCGGCGAGAAGGTGCATTCCTACGTCTCCGTCGAGGGGCGCCACCAGGTCTGCGAGCTCTGCGTCGAGCGCGTCGCGGCCGCCGGCTGGCTTCCCGCCGACCAGGAGGGGGCGGAGGAGCGCCTGCGCGCCGAGGCGGGACGCAAGCCGGGGTTCTTCGGCCGGCTCTTCGCGCGCGCGGGGGAGAGCGAGCGCGAGGTCTTCGACGAAGGGGACCTCTCCCGCGACGAGGACGAGGAGGCGCCGGCCGAGCCGCGCGCCCCGCGGCGCCGCGAGATCCACGAACTGGAGACCGAGCGCTACGACGTCGAGGCCGAGTGGCGCGGAGAGGAGGAGGAGTCGAACCCGACGCGCCGCCTCCGCCTCGGGCGTCGCCTCGGGGACGCGGCGGCGCCTCACCAGGGACGGTCGGAGTGGCCGGCGGCGGATGCGGCCGACGAGGAGGACGTGTCCCCGTCCCCGGTGCGCCGGCGCCTGAGCCGGCTCTTCGCCCCGCGCCGCCCCGACGCCGACTCGCCGCACGGCCGCGCCGCGGACCTGCCGGCGCCCGACGCCCCGGAGGCCTCCGCCGAGCAACGCGCCGAGGTCCCGCACGGGCAGGCCGCCGACCTGCCGTCGCCCGATTCCGTCCCCGAGCCGGAGCACTCGCCGCCGCCCCCGGCGCCCGCGCCCGCGCCTGACGCGTCGCCCGCGCCGCTGCCCGACCCCGCCGGCCGCGGCATGCGCCCCCGCCGCCTGCAGCCCGACCTCTCGCCGACGAGCCGCTTCGAGCGCGCGATCGCCCGCTTCAACTCCAGCGATGCCGGGCGCACCGCGGCCGGCCTCACGCGCACGCTGGGGGCGCCGTCGGTCTCGGTCGGCGACCTGGCCGGAGAGGAGGACATCGTCCGGATCACCGTGGCCTGGGAGCTCACCTGGTACCAGTGGGGCGTCGACCTCGGCGACGAGCTGCGCCCGGTGTTCGAGCTCGACAAGGGCTACGAGGTGGCGGAGATCGACGCCGCCGCGCGGCAGTGGAACGCCTCCGCGCACGAGGGGCGGATCGTGTTGGTGGCGCCGCGGCGCCAGGAGGCGGCGGACGACCGCCCGGTGCACCGCTAGTGGCGAGGTTCACGGTGAACGTCGACGGCGGTGCCCGCGGCAATCCGGGCCCGGCGGCGATCGGGGTGGTGCTGCGCGACGAGGACGGGCGCGTGGTCGAGTCCCTGGGGGAGGCGATCGGCGCGGCGACCAACAACGTCGCCGAGTACCGGGCGCTGCTGCGCGGGATCGAGCTCGCCCGCGCGCACGGCGCGACGCACCTGGATCTGATCGGCGACTCCGAGCTGGTGGTGCGCCAGATCGACGGGCGCTACAAGGTGAAAAACGCCGGCATGAAAGAGCTCTACGCGCAGGCGATGGCGGCGCTCGCGGACCTCGACAACTGGTCGATCCGCCACGTCAAGCGCGCCCAGAACGCCGACGCCGACCGGCTCGTCAACGAGGCGCTCGACGGTGCCTGAGGGCGCGGGCACCGGTCCCGGCGACCGCGACCGCGCGCGGCCCGCGCCGCGTCCGATCGACCCCGGCGTCGACATCGGCCACGTGCACCTGAAGGTGGCCGATCTCGACCGCTCGCTCGACTTCTACTGCGGCGTGCTCGGCTTCGAGCTGATGCAGCGCTTCGGCAGCGAAGCGGCGTTCGTCTCGGCGGGCGGCTACCACCACCACATCGGGCTGAACACCTGGCGCTCGCGCGGGGGCGCGCCGCCCGCGCCAGGGACGACCGGCCTGTTCCACGTCGCGATCCGCTATCCGACCCGCGCGGCGCTCGCCGACGCGCTGCGGCGCCTGGTCGAGGCTCGGGTACCGCTCGGAGGAGCTTCCGACCACGGCGTCAGCGAGGCGCTCTACCTCGCCGACCCCGACGCCAACGGCATCGAGCTCTACTGGGACCGCCCCCGCGAGGAGTGGCAGCCGCCACAGGGAGGAGAGAAGGTGCACATGTACACGCGCCCGCTTGACGTCGAAGCGCTGCTCGCCGAGGCGGTGGGAGGATGAGCACCGTCGCGATCGCCGGCGGCCATGGCAAGATCGCGATGCTGCTCGGCGCCTTGCTGGCCGGGCGCGGCGACGGCGTCCGCGGCCTGATCCGCAACCCGGCCCAGGAAGGCGACCTGCGCGCGGCCGGGATCGAGCCGGTGCTCTGCGACCTGGAGGGCGACGACGACGTGGCGGCGGCGATCCGCGGCTCCGACGCGGTCGTCTTCGCCGCCGGGGCGGGGCCGGGCTCGGGCGAGGCCCGCAAGTCGACGATGGACCTCGGCGGCGCCGTGAAGCTGATCGAGGCGGCCAAGGCCGCGGGCATCTCCCGGTATCTGATGGTGAGCTCGATGGGCGCCGAGGACCCGCCGGCGGGCGGCGGCGCCTTCGGGGCCTACCTGCGGGCGAAGGCGCTCGCCGACGACGCGCTGCGCGCCTCCGGCCTCGACTACACGATCGTCCGCCCGGGCCGGCTCACCGACGAGCCCGGCACCGGCCTCGTCGCGATCGCCGCGGACACGGGCCGCGGCGAGGTCCCGCGCGCCGACGTCGCCGCCGTCCTCCTCGCCTGCCTCGACACCCCCGCGACAATCGGCCGAACCTTCGACCTGATCAGCGGCACCACCCCGATCCCCGAGGCCCTCTGATGTTGATGGGCCGAAAACTCAAGCATGGCTTGAGTTTTCGGCCCATCAACATGGTCAGCTTGGTTGGGTGACGGGGGCGCCGGACTCGACCGGGTTGCCGGCGGCGCGCCAGGCGCCGACGCCCTTGCCGACGTGGATGACGTCGGCGAAGCCTTCGCGCTGCAGGATCGAGGCGGCGAGGCCGGAGCGTTTGCCGCCGCGGCAGATCGCCGCGACCTGGCGGTCGCGCGGCAGCTCGTCGATGCGGGCGGCGATGTCGCCGTAGGGGATGTGGAGGCTGTCGGGGACGTGCTCGGCGGCGTACTCGGAGTCGTTGCGCACGTCGAGGACGAGCGGCGCGTCGGGCCCCGCCAGTCGCCGGGCCAGCTCGTCGGGGTCGATCAGCTCGATCCGCTCCACCGGCCGGCCGTCGAGCCGCCAGGCCGTCATGCCGCCCTCGAGGAAGCCGCGCACCGGCAGGCCGACGGCGGCCAGCAGTTCGGCCGCCTGGCGCTCGTCGACGTCGGAGCCCGCGACCACGATGATCTCGGCGCCCGGCGGCGCGACCCGCGAGACCTTGGTGGCGAAGCCGGTGTCGTAGGAGGAGGTGCTGAGCGCGCCCGGGATGTGGGCCTCGTCGAACTGCTC
This sequence comes from Solirubrobacterales bacterium, assembly GCA_035547475.1. Classification (GTDB taxonomy): domain Bacteria; phylum Actinomycetota; class Thermoleophilia; order Solirubrobacterales; family 70-9; genus VAYN01. The sequence goes on along the minus strand of DASZUW010000441.1, from coordinate 2,931 downwards.
GTTGGAGCGGCCGTCGATCACCACGGCGCCGCCCGCGACGGCCTCCTCGACCTCGTAGGGGCACATCGCCAGCGGCGTGCCGAAGCCCTGGACCAGCGGGCCGCGGTTCAGCGCGACGATCTGCTCGACGTTCGGCGGGCGGTCGGGGAGGGAGGCGGTCGCGCCGGCGACGAAGTCGGCCTCGGCGTCGATCGCCAGCGCCGCGTTGTGGGCGCGCTCGAAGCCGATCGTCGAGGAGCTCTTCAGGTCGAGCCCGGAGCCGCCGCAGAGCGAGCCGCCGAGGTGGCCGGGCCAGACCTCGACCGCGTCGTCCAGCACCAGCAGCCGGTGGTGGAGCGAGCGGAACATCTGCGCGGCGCCCTCGCGCGGCTCGATCGCCAGGTCCGGGCGGGCGACGTCGCCGACGAACAGCGAGTCGCCGGAGAGGAGCGCCCAGGGGGCGCCGCCGCGGCCCGCGTCGCGCAGCAGAAAGCAGGTGTGCTCGGGACGGTGGCCGGGGGTGTGGATCGCCTCGACGGTCAGGTCGCCGAGCGTCAGCGTCCAGCCGTCCGCGAACGGCTCGTGCTCGTACTCCGCCGCGGCCAGCTCGTGGACGTGGATCGTCGCGCCGGTCTGGCGCACGAGCCGCCCGTGGCCGGAGACGTGGTCGGCGTGGTTGTGCGTCTCCAGGATGTGGCCGCTCCGCACCCCGTGCAGCCGCGCGAGGCGCCGGTACGGCTCCACGTCCCACTGCGGGTCGACCACCACCGCGACGCCGCTTTCCCGGTCGGCGACCAGGTACGACGCACAGCCGAGGTCCTCGTGGATGATCTGGCGAAAGAGCATGGTCAGCGGTCCCTGCGTCCAGGCTAGCGGTCCGAGCGCCTCCCGGCGACCCCATCGAGAAGTCCGATCACCGACTTTCTCAGCCCGTTAACTCCCTCCCGCCCCGCGCGCGTGAGGATCTCCGCGTCGGCTCGGCGTGCCTCCAACCGCCGTCCGGCTACAACCCCGCATCGGTGTGGCAAGGCGCCGGTGCCGCTGGACGACGACCCCGAATCTGCCGCTTCGGGGTCGTCGCGCATCCGGACCCGCCGAGCCGGTATCGTTCCCCGTCCACGCGGCTGTAGCTCAGCTGGCTAGAGCGTCTGCTTGCCATGCAGAAGGTCGAGGGTTCGAATCCCTTCAGCCGCTCTCCGCGATTGCGCCTGCGCGCGGCGGTCTGAGAGGGCATCGGGGCCCTCCAGGTCATCCATGGCGATCCCGGCCTGCCCGCCCGTCGACGATGGCGATCGGCCGCCTCGCGTCAGACGGTGGCGCCGACGAGGGCGCCGATCGCGGAGGTCGCGCCCATCGCGAGGGCGCCCCAGAAGACGACGCGGATCAGGGCGGGGAGCTCGGGGGCGCCGCCGAGGCGGGCGCCGAGGGCGCCGAGGGCGGCGAGGGCGAGGACGGTGACGAGGACGCAGGCGGGGATGCGGGAGGAGGAGCCGAAGAGGCCGATCGCGAGCAGGGGGAGGGCGGCGCCGACGGCGAAGGAGAGGGCGGAGGCGCCGGCGGCCTGGAGGGGACGGGCGCGACGGTCCTCGGGCAGGCCGAGCTCGTCGCGGGCGTGGGCGGCGAGGGCGTCGTGGGCGGTGAGCGCCCGGGCCACGTCGAGGGCCAGGTCGGGGCGGAGGCCGCGACCTTCGTAGATCCCCGCGAGCTCGGCGAGCTCGCCCTCGGGGTCGCCGGCCAGCTCGCTTGCCTCGAGGCGCAGGTCGGCTTCCTCGGTGTCGCGCTGGGAGCTGACCGAGACGTACTCGCCGGCGGCCATCGAACCGGCGCCGGCGACCAGGCCGGCGACGCCCGCGGTGACGATCGCGCCGCGCGAGGCGCCCGAGGCGGCGACGCCGAGGACCAGGCTCGCGGTGGAGAGGATGCCGTCGTTGGCGCCCAGCACCGCCGCCCGCAGCCAGTTGGAGCGGAAGCTGAGGTGATCCTCCGCGTGGGCGCGTCTGGCTGGCACCGGCCGAGGCTAGCGGAGGCTCAGGCGCGCTCGGACGGGCGAGGGGGCCCCGCGGTTCGGTCGCGTCGACCGATCGCGGCCATCAGAGCCACGGCCCCCCGACCGAGAGGGCGAGGAATCCGAGCGCGACGCCGGCCACGATCGCGAGCGCGAGCGCGGCCGCGCGCAGCCCGGCGCCCGCCAGGCGGGCCTCGCGCTGGCCGTGACGCCGCCAGTCGGCGCTCGCGAGGCGCGGCAGCTCCAGCAGGTGCCCGAGCACGTGCAGGGACATGAACGCGACCCAGGCGATGAAGCTCACCTTGTGGACCAAGATCAGCGTGTCGCCCGGCGGCCCGACGAGGAGGAGTGCCACCCCGGTGGCGAAGACGGCGAGCGTGGTCAGGACGACGCCCGGCGCGAGGAGCCGCGGCACGATCGGCGGCGGCCCCTTGCGCACGTAGGCCGCGTCGTGGGTGTAGTAGCGGACGAAGCGGAAGCCGGTGCTGGCGAGCTTCAGCGCGACCGCCGGGACCAGCAGCAGGCCGATGAACAGGTGGGGGCCGAGCCATTTGCCGATGAAGGGGATCGTCAGGCCCTCGGCGGCGAGCAGCAAAAACAGGACGACGGCGACCGCCGCGGTGAGGCGGGCGTTGCCCGCGACCCCGCCGGTGCGGCGCCCGGCGCGCGCCTCGCGCTCCTCGACGGCGGCGGTGGCGGAATCGAAGGTGGCGACCATGCCGCGGACATTCAAAGGGTGGTTTCTAAGGCTCCCGTGAGACTTCTCGCGCAACCTCACTTGGGCGGCTCGGGCCCGCGGCGGGGGACGTTCGGAGGCTCGCTGGGTTGGGTGTAGGGGCTGAAGGAGCGCGGGGTGGGGCCGTCCACAAGGGTTCGGGATGCCGCAGGCGCGTCCTGGGCGCCTCATGGGGGTCCTGGCAGGCTGGGACCCCCATGAGGCGCCCAGG
>DASZUW010000440.1:0-4923 GCA_035547475.1 Solirubrobacterales bacterium | reverse complement strand
CAGGATCACCGGGTTCATCGTCTCGGCGTCGCGCAGGGCGCGGACGATCCGTCCCGGCAGGGCGCCGATGTAGGTGCGGCGATGGCCGCGGATCTCCGCCTCGTCGTGCAGGCCGCCGAGGCTGATGCGGACGAACTCGCGTCCGAGGCTGCGGGCGATCGACTCGCCGATCGAGGTCTTGCCGGTGCCGGGAGGCCCGACCAGGGTCAGGATCGTGCCGTTGGCACGCGAGTCCTCCTCGATCTCCGACGCCCGTTCCTCGCGCAGCTTGCGCACGGCGACGAACTCGGTGATCCGCTTCTTCACGTCCTCGAGCCCGGCGTGGTCTGCGTCCAGCACCTCACGCGTGTGGTTCGGGTCGAGCTTGTCCTCGGAGCGCTTGCTCCACGGGACCGCGATCAGCCAGTCGAGGTAGCTGCGGATCATCGAGCTCTCCGGCGACTGCTCGCCTTGGCGCTCCAGCCGGCGCAGCTCCTTGTGGGCCTGCTCCTCGACCGCCTCCGGCATGCCGGCCTCCTCGATCTTGGCCTCGTATTCGCCGATCAGGTCCTCGTCGTCCTCGCCCAGCTCTTTGCGGATCGACTCCATCTGTTTGCGCAGGAAGTACTCGCGCTGCTGTTTCTGCGCGCCCGACTCGACGTCGTCGCGGATTTTCGAGCGGACCTGCAGCTCGGCGAGGCGCTCACGCTGCAGCTCGAGCGCGATCTCCAGCCGCTCGGTGACGTCGATCGTCTCCAGCAGGCGGAGCTTGCCCTCGTTGGGGATGTCGGGGGCGAGGCCGGAGGTGTCGGCCAGCGCGCCGGGCTCTTCGATCGAGCGCAGGAAGTTGGCTATGCGGCCGTCGTCGCCGCGCAGCTCGAGGATCTCCTCGACGACCGCGCGGTACTCGCGCGCCACCTCGCGGGTGTGCTCGTCGTCGGGGTGGCCGTCGTGGATCTCCCGGACCTCGACGTGCAGGACGTCGCCGTCGTCACCCGCCTGGGCGGCCCCGGCGATGCCGCGGTGGAGGCCGACCACGGTCGCGACCGGGAAGCCGCGGCGCGAGGTGCCGCGCTCGACCACCTCGGCGACGACGCCGACGCGGCCGTACTCGCCGTCCCGGCGAGGGAGGAGGAAGACGCGCTCGTCCTCGCCGACGTCGATCGGCAGGGTCGCGGTGACGGTCGGGAAGACGATCGCGTCGTCAAGGGGAACGAGTCTGTAAGTCATGACTAAGTCCACTTTCTGTAGTTAGTGCCTAATCAGGATAGCGCTACAGCTTCCGTACCTCAACCCGTGCCGGTAGGCTCCGCCGCATGGACGAGGCGCGCGCCAAAGAGCTGCTGCGGGCGGAGCGCGAGCGGGTCGAGGCGGAGCTCGCCCGCCTCCGCGGCGAAGGCCGCGCGGAGTCCGGCGACGACGCGCCCGCGGGCGACTTCAACAACGAGGGCCTCTACGAAGACGAGCTGGCCGCGGGCCGCGAGGGCGACCTCCGGCGCCGCCTCGACCGGGTCGAGCGCGCCGAAGAGCGCCTCGCCGCCGGCACCTACGGCCTCTCGGTCCGCTCCGGCGAGCCGATCCCCGACGGCCGCCTCGAAGCCGAACCGCTCGCCGAGCTCACGGTGGACGAGGAGCCGGGCGGCGCCGCGCACGGGTAGGGCCCGCCGACGCCGAAGCGAGCTATTCAAGCGGACCGGCCCGGCCGCCGATAGGTTCGGCAGATGGCTAGCGAACCCCCCACCCCCAGCGAGGAGGCGATGCTCTACGGCGGGCGCTTCCTCACCGAAGACGCCCCCGACGGCCCCTTCCCGGCGACCGGCATGTCGGCGCTCGACGCGCAGCGCCTGGTCGAAGAGGAACTCCAGCTCGAGGGAGATCCCAACCGCAACCTCGCCACCTTCGTCACCACCTGGATGGAGCCGGAGGCCAACCAGCTGATCGCCGAGAACAACCATCGCAACTTCATCGACCACGCCGAGTACCCGGTGTCGGCGGAGATCGAGAAGCGCTGCATCCGCATGCTCGCCGACCTCTACCACGCCCCCGGCGAGACGACCGGCGCCCGGACGCAGGGCTCCTCGGAGGCGATCATGCTCGGCGCCCTCTCGCTGAAGTGGAAGTGGCGGGCGCGGCGGGAAGCGGCCGGCAAGTCGACCGACGCGCCGAACCTGGTCTTCGGCGGCGACGTCCACGTCGTCTGGGAGAAGTTCTGCCGCTACTTCGACGTCGAACCGCGGATCGTCCCGCTGCGGGAAGGCAAGTACACCATCGGCCCCGAGGACGTCGAGCCCCACGTCGACGAGAACACGATCGGCGTCGCCGCCGTCCTCGGCACCACCTTCACCGGTCACGCCGACGACGTCGGCGGCATCAACGACCTGCTGCTGCGCCTGAAGGAGGAGAAGGGCCACGACGTGCCGATCCACGTCGACGCGGCGAGCGGCGGCTTCGTCTGGCCGTTCCTCTATCCCCGCTCCGAGTGGGACTTCCGCCTCGAGCAGGTGCGCTCGATCAACGTCTCGGGCCACAAGTTCGGGCTCGTCTACCCGGGCATCGGCTGGCTGATCTTCCGCGAAGAATCCGACCTCGCCGAGCACCTCGTCTTCTACGAGAACTACCTGGGCGAGACCGACGCCACCTTCACCCTGAACTTCTCCACCGGCGCCTCGATGGTCCTCGCCCAGTACTACAACTTCGTCCGCTTCGGCCGCGGCGGATACGGCTACATCATGCGGGCGATGGAGGCCAACGCCAAGGCCCTCGCCGGCAAGCTCGACCGCTGCGGCCACTTCGACCTGATCGGCGAGGACGAGGAGCAGCTGCCCCTCGTCGCCTTCAAGCTCACCGACGGCAAGGGCTACGACGAGTTCGACGTCTCCTGGCAGCTCTCCGCCGAGCGCGGCTGGATGCTCCCCGCCTACACGATGCCCCCGAACGCCGAGAACGTCAAAGTCCTGCGCGCCCTGGTCAAGCACACCCTGAGCCGCTCCCAGATCGACCGCCTCGCCGAGGACATCGAACACGCCTGCGACACCCTGGAGAAGAAGGGCCCGGCGCACCAGGTCGAGAGGCATAAGGCGAAGCGGAGCCCGAACGTCTAGGGCGGCGCGGGCCGCCAGGACAGCCGCCGGCCATCCGAAACCCTCATCGACGCCCTGTCGGCCCCGCCCTCCCCGGCCACCAGGCCCGGTCCCCCAGCCTGTAGGTGGCCGCCGGAATCAGCAGCGCGCGCACCACGAAGGTGTCGAGCAATACGCCCGCGGCCACGGTGGCGCCGATCTGGATCAGCTCCTCGAGGGGGAGCAGGCAGAGGGTCGCGAAGGTGCCCGCGAGGATCAGGCCCGCCCCGGTGACGACGCCGCCGGTGGCGACGAGGGCGCGGAGGGTTCCCTCGCGGGTGCCGTGGACGCGGGCCTCCTCGCGGACCCGGGTCATGAGGAAGATGTTGTAGTCGACGCCGAGCGCGACGAGGAAGAGGAACGCGAGCAGCGTGAGGTCGAAGGTGATGCCTTCGCCGGCGAGCTGGGAGAAGACGAAGGTGGAGAGGCCGAGGGTGGCCGCGAAGGAGAGGACGACCGTCGCCATCAGGTAGAGGGGCGCGGCGATCGCGCGCAGGACCGCCGCGAGGATGAGGCCGACGACGAGCAGCACCAGGGGCACGATCAGGCGGGTGTCGCGGGCGTTGGTCTGCTCGACGTCCCAGTTCTCGGCCGGGAGGCCGCCGAGGAGGCCCCTGGGGGAGACCTCGTGTAGCCGTTCGCGCACCCGTTCCACGGCTTCGGCGGCTTCGCCGGAGTAGGGGTTTCCGGCGAGGATGACGACCACGACCGCCGATCCGGCCTGGCCGCCGGCCGGCACCGGGATCGCCAGGCGGACCGAGTCGAGGCCGGCCATCGCCCGGGCGACCCGAGCCGCTTCGCCGATCGGCACCACCGCGGTCAGCGGCGAGGCGAGGCCGGGCGGGAAGTGTTCGTTCAAGACCTTGGTGCCTTCGCTCGAGTCGGTCGGCTTCGTCTCGCCCTGGCCGAACCCGATCGTCCCGTGGTGGACGAGGTTGCCGGCGGCGAGGACGAGGAGGCCGACGACGACCGCGCCGACGATCGGCCGCGAGCGGCGCCGCACGAACGCCGCGATCGCCTCCCAGCGCCCCGGCCCCTGGCGCGCCGCCGCCGCCGTGGGCCAGAAGGCCCGCTCGCCGAGCGCCGCGAGCAGGGCGGGGAGGAGGGTGAAGGCGGAGCAGACCATCACCGCGATCCCGATCGCGAGGATCGGCCCGAGCCAGTGGGTCGACTGCAGGTCGGCGACCAGCAGCACGAGCATCGCCGCGATCACGGTGCCGCCGGAGGAGGCGATCGGCCTGACGCTCTCCCGCAGCGCCGTCGGCAGCGCCTCCTCGGCGGGCCGGCCGGATCCGAGCTCTTCGCGATAACGGTGGACGAGCAGGAGCGAGTAGTCGGTCCCGGCGCCGAAGACGAGCACCAGGAGCAGGAAGGTCCCCTCGCTGTTGACGACGATCCAGCCGGCCTTGATCACCAGGTAGGCGATGCCGATCGCGACGGTGTAGGCGGCGCCGACGGCGATCAGCGGCAGCAGCGCCAGAAGCGGCGCGCGGTAGACGAGCAGCAGCAGGACGAGGACCAGCCCGAGCGTCGCGATCAGGAGCGTGCGCCCCGCTTCGTCGGCGACCTGGTCGAGGTCGGCGGCGATCCCGGCCGGCCCGGTCACGTAGGCGCGCAGCCCGGGGACGGCGTGGGCCGCCAGGTATTCGCGCATCCGGCCGACGCCGCGGCGGATCGCGCCGTGGTCGGCGGCGTTGATCGCCAGCACGAGCAGCGCCGCTTCGCCGTCCCTGGAGATCGGGCCGATGCCGTGCGCGTAGTCGGCGATCGCGCCGAGCGGCCTGCCGGTCGCGGCGGAGAACGGGTCGACGATCGGCGTCGCGCC
>DASZUW010000439.1:0-5283 GCA_035547475.1 Solirubrobacterales bacterium | reverse complement strand
TCTCGCTCGCCAGCACCTCCTCGGCGCTCGCCGCCCTGATCGACGAGCCTGGGACCTCGGCCGCGTGGCGCCGGTTCTTCGCCGCCACCTGGGCGAGGTGGCGCTCCTCGGCGCCGGAGTGCTGGAGGAATTCGCGCGCTGCCGCCGCCTGCGCCTCGAGCCGCCCGTCGTCGGCCGCCACCGCGGGCCCGCGGCGATCGAAGCCGATGCAGACGACCACCTCGCCGACCCCGGCCGACACCGCTTTCCAGGCGGAGTCGAGCGCCACCGGTCCGAGCCCGCAGCGGCAGTTGTAGGCGCGCCGCGCCGACCCCAGCGCCGCCTCGGCGGCGGCGACGAAGGAGCGATCCGCGGCGGCGATCGCGACCCCGTCGACTTCCGCGGCAGCGAGCCCGGCGTCGTCCAGCGCGCCCGCCACCGCCTGGTGGGCGAGGTCCTCGGGCGCGCCGCCGCGGGGTGCCCGGGGCGTGGCGGAGACGCCGAGGAGATGAACGAGGGCCACGGCGCGAACATAGCCGCGCGAAGACCTCCCTCCGCAGGGGGCGATCGCGCGGCACTGGGAGTTTTCCAACGCGGCGCAGGACGGCGGCTGTGGGGCGCAGCGCGCTAGGCGGGGACCACCTCCAGGTCGACCATCGGCGCGACGGTCGGCAGCGGCGCCGGCGGCGCGGTGACGACGCTCGGCAGCCGGCCCTGGAGCTGCAGGACGAGCAACGAGAGCCGCGCCCGCAGCTGGGCGTCGGGATCGTGCATCACCGCCAGGCCGGTCAGCTCCTCGATCCGGGACAGGCGGTAGCGGATCGTGTTCTCGTGGACCTCGAGGGCAGCGGCCGAGCCGCGGATCGAGCCCATGTTCTCGAAGAACGAGCAGAGCGTCGTCAGCAGGTCGGCCTTCGAGTTTTCCAGCACCAGCTCGCCGACCGTCTGCTCGGCGAAGGTGGCCATCGCCTCGCTGTCGGAGTTCGAGAGCAGCAGGCTGCCGACGCCGAGGTCCTCGGCGGTGAACAGGGCCGGGCCGTCGGCGGGCGAGTGGCGGCGGATGCACTCCACCACCTGGCGCGCCTCGCGGTGGGCCGCCCGGTAGCCGGCGGGGCCGCCGCGGACGGCGGAGACGCCGGCGATCAGGCGCTCCGAGCCGGGGAGCGAAGTCCGCACGGCTTCGAAGCGATCCCGTTCGGCGGCGGCAAAGCCGCGCGGGTCGACCCCGGCCGGGACCTCGACCAGCGCCGCCACCTCGCCCTCGAGGCCGGTCGCGTGCACGGTCAGATCCGGCGCCGCGCGCTCGAACGCGGCGGCGACGGCGCGGAAGTCGGGCACGTCGGCCTCGGCGCCGGAGCGGGACCCGATCACGACGACCAGCCGCTCGGCATCGAGGTCGACCCCGAGCCGCTCCGCCCGCCGCCGCGAGCCGGCGGCGTCGGAGCCGCTTCCGAGCACCTCCGCGGCGAGCGAGGCACCGGCGTTCCAGTCGGCCTCCGCCGCCTTGCGCTCGGAGCTCACCTGCAGCGCGATCAGCGTCGCCGCCCGCCGCACCGCGACCACGTCGCCGCCGGTGAAGCGGGTCTTGTGCTCCATCACCACGAGCCGCCCCCAGAGCTCATCGCCGAGCATGATCGGCGCGACGACGTGGCGGTGCAGAAGCCCCGCCGACGGCACCGGCCCGACGACGAAGGCACGGCTGCCGTCGTTCTCGACCAGCGCTTCGCGGACCCCCGGCAGCGCCGCCACCGCGGGCTCCAGCAGCCGTGGCGCGCAGGCCTCGGGCGACAGCTCCGGAACCGCCGCGGCGACCCTCTCCCCGCCGGGCCGGAAGAGCGCGCAGGGCTTGCCGAGGAGCTCGGCCAGCGTGCCGGTGAGCTCGCCGAGCGAGCGACCGGCGAGCACCAGGTCGGAGAGGCGCTCGTCGACGGCGGTCGCCCGCCGCAGCGCGTTCAGCTGGCGACCCGCCGCCCCCAGCCTCGACTGCAGCTCCAGGCGCGTGCGCGTCTGCACGATGAGCCCGCCGGCGAGGTCGGCGAAGCAGTGGCCGAGCTCCACCTCGTCCTCGTCGAACTCGTGCTGGCGATCGACGTCGTCCATCAGCAGCAGGCCGATCACCTGTCCGTCGACGACCATCGGCACCTCGAGCAGCGAGCGGATCTGCCAGTGGCGGACCGTCGACTTCACCATCCGCTCGTCGTGGCGGGCGTTGGCGACGACCACCGGGCGGCGTGTCTCGAGCACCTCCCGGGTCACGCCGTCGGCCGGGACCCCGGCGACCCACCGCTTGAAGTCGTCCGGAAGCGGGCTCCCCTTGCTGCAGCCGACGCAGCCGCGGAACAGGTTGGCCCGCTCTTCGCGCAGGTATATGGAGCAGCGCTCGACGCCGACCAGGGCGGCGGCGCGCTGGGTCACGAGCCGCAGGAGGTCGTCGATGTTGGTGACGGCGGCGGCCGCCGGGGTGATCCGCGACAACGCCGTGAAGGCGCGCCGCATGTGGCTTTCGGTCATCGCTCTCTCCTCCTCGCTCAGGTGAGTAGATCCAGGGTCGCGGTGGCGTAGATCTCGGCCGCTTCGGCGACTTCGTCCAAGGGGATGTGCTCGTCGACGGTGTGGGCGAGTTCGAAGTCGCCGGGCCCGAAGGTGATCGTCGTCGGGACGTCGTAGCCGCCGGCGCCCGGGCGCATCATCTCCACCGAGTCGACCCAGCCGCCGTTGAACTTGCGCACCTCGGGGGTGCGGCCGGCGCCCTCGATCGCCGCGGCCAGCGCCTTCACGCCGGGGCTGTCGGGGTCGGACTCGCCGGGGTGCAGCCAGAGCCGCCCCGCCCCCATCGGCAGGATCTTGCGCTCGAAGCGGACCTCGCCGTCCTCGCGCTCGAGCATGCGCAGAAAGGCGTCGATCGCCTCGCGGACCTCCGCCAGCGAGGCGCCCGCCGGCGAGAGGACCGACAGCACCGCGTCGCAGCGGGCGGGGATCGCCCAGCCACCGCCCGGACGGGTGCGGATCGCGTTGGTCGTCACCCGCGGCTCGAACCACCGCGACTCGCCCTTCGGCAGCTCCAGGCGCCCTTCGGCGACCGCGGTCACGAGCTTCGCCATCTTCGTCACCGCGTTGACGCCGTGCTCGGGCTCGGTCGGGTGCGCGGTCTTGCCGATCGCGGTGATTTTCCAGGTCGAGATGCCCGGATAGGCGATCTCGATGCCGCTGTTGGAGGTCGCCTCCGCCGACCAGACCGTGCCGATCCGGTCCATGATCCCGATGTCGCGCATCAGCGCCGCGCCGCGGAAGCCGTCCTCCCCGTCGGAGTCCGACATCAGGTAGATCGGGCCGCTGCGCGGTCGCCCCGAGTCGACGACCGCTTTCGCCGCCATCAGCATCGCAACGACGGTGCCCTTCGAGTCGACCGCGCCGCGCCCGTAGAGGACGCCGTCCTCGACATAGGGCTTCCAGGGGTCATGGGTCCAGTCCTCGGGAACCGCGTGGACGGTGTCGAAGTGGGCGTCGAAGAGGACGCCGGGGCCGTCGCCGTCGCCCTCGATGACGCCGAGCACGAGCGGCGCCGGACGACCCTCGATCGGATAATGCTCGACCGTCATCCCGATCTCCTCCAGGCGCTCGGTCATCCACAGGTGGGCGGTCGTCTGGTCGCCGACCACGCTGGGGATGGCGACGAATTCGCTGAGGAGCTGCTCGGCCCGGTCGACGCTGATGCCGGTCGACGGAAATCGTTGCTCGGTTGCCATCTTCGGGGGGTCCTTTCCTCGTTAGTGCAGCTTCGGGTGCTCGGTGAGCGACATGCCGCCGTCGACCGGGATCGAGGCGCCGGTGATCCAGCGCCCGCCGGGTCCGGCCAGGAAGGCGACGACGTCGGCGACCTCGCCGCCGCCGGCGATGCCCCGCAGCGGCGTCTGGGCGATGAACGCCTCCTCGACGCCGGGGCGCCGCAGCTGGCCCTCCATCAGCGGGGTGCGGACGAGGCCGGGCAGGACCGCGTTGCAACGGATCCCGGCGGGGCCGAGCTCCAGCGCGGCCGAGCGGATCAGCGCCTCGAGCCCCGCCTTTGAGGCGCAGTAAGGAGCCAGGCCGGGGACCGGCGCCCGGGAGTCGATCGAGGAGACCGCGGTGAAGGAGCCGCCGGCGGCGATGTGGGGGGCGGTCGCCTGGAGGACGTGGAAGGCGCCGGTCAGGTTCACGCCGAGGATCAGCTCCCACTCGCGTGGGTCGACTTCGAGGATCGGCGTGACCCGGGCGGTGCCGGCGGCGTAGACGACGGCGCCGAGCTCGCCCCGTGAGGCGACGAGGTCGCCGACCGCGGCGAAGACGGCGTCGCGATCGCGGACGTCGAGGGCGACGGCGTCCTCGAGGTCGCCCGGATTCAGGTCGAAGACGACGGTGCGCCGGCCGTCGGCGGCGAGCGCCTCGACGCAGGCACGGCCGATCCCGGAGGCACCGCCGACGACCAGCGCCGGCCCCGCTACAGCGGCCACTCGATCCCCCCTTCCAGGAGCTCGGCGAGCTCGGCGAGGGCAGCGCCGCCGACGGCGCCGTCGACGACCCGGTGATCGAAGGTGAAGGTCAGCGAGATCATCGGGGCGACGGCGATCCCGCGCTCGCGGGGGACGAGCCGCTCGACCGCGCGCCCGGCGGCGAGGATCGCGCTCTCACCCGGGTTCAGCATCGCGGTGAAGGAGTCGACGCCGAAGGTGCCGAGGCTCGAGAGGGTCGCCGCCGCCCCGCCCATGTCGGTCGGCCCGAGGCGCCCCGCGCGGGTGAGGTCGACCAGGCGGGTGCGCTCCAGCACCACCTCAGGGAGCGTGCGCCCGTCGGCCCCGCGGATCACCGGCACGAGCAGACCGCGGTCGGTGGCGACGGCGAGGCCGAGGTCGATCGAGTCGGGGTGGCGGTAGGCGGGGGGCTCGCCGTCGCGGCCGGGCACGAAGGACGCGGCGAGGGCGCGGTGGCGGGAGATCGTCGCGGCCAGCGCGACCAGCAGCAGGTCGAGCACGCCGACCTTGACCGGCCCGGCGGCGGTCAGCCGCGCTTTCTCGGCGAGCAGCCAGCCGGCGTCGATCTCCCGGGTCAGCGTGTACTGGGGGACGAGCTGGGACTCGGTGAGCCGGCGGGCGATCGACTGGCGGGTGGCCGAGAGAGGTTCGAGACGCCCGCCGCCCGGTGCTCCTTCGGGGGGGAGGGCGGCGGGCGCCTGATCGGCGGGAGATCGGTCGCGCTCGGCGACGGCCCGCTCGACGTCACCGAGCGTGATGCGGCCCGTCGGGCCCGTGCCGGTGACAAGTCGAAGGT
>DASZUW010000438.1:0-3170 GCA_035547475.1 Solirubrobacterales bacterium | reverse complement strand
GCCCTGGAGGCTGCCGGGATCGACGGGGCGGATGTCTTCATCGCCTCCACCGACGGCGACAACACCAACATCATCATCAGCCAGATCGCCAAGCGCCGCTACGACGTGCCGACCGTTATCGCCCGCGTCCTCGACCCGCTGCGGGCCGAGTGGTACGCGCGGCAGGGCCTGCAGACGGTCTGTCCGACGCGGGTCGCGATCGACATGCTGGAGACCGCGGTGCGCGAGGGCGCGGCGCGGCGGGACGGGTAGGGGGCGCGGGTGTACATCATCGTCGTCGGCGCGGGGAAGGTCGGTTGGAACCTGGCCCGCGAGCTGCTGGAGAAAGACCACGAGGTGACGCTGATCGAGAACGACCGGCGCCGCTACATGACGGTCGAGCAGGAGCTCGAGCACAACGTCAGCTACGGGGACGCCTCCGAGCTCTGGGTGCTGGAGCGGGCCGGGATCCAGCGGGCCGACATGGTGATCGCGGTGACCGGCGACGACGAGGACAACATGCTGATCTGCCAGGTGGCGCGGGAGAAGTACCTCGTCGACCAGATCATCGCCCGGGTCAACAACCCGCGCAATCGCCAGCACTTCGACCTGCTGGGGATCAAGCCGTCGGTCTCGGCGACGGACCTGATCCTGCGGCTCCTGGAGCACGAGGTGCCCGAGTACGGGCTGGTCCACCTGCTCGACCTGCAGGAGGAGCAGCTGGAGATCATCGAGATGTTGCTGGGCAAGGATTCCGGGGTGACCGGGCGCCGCGTCGGCGACCTGCACATGCCCGACGGGAGCCTGCTGATCTCGGTGCTGCGGGCGGGGAAAGGGTTCGTCCCGACCGCCGACACCGTGCTGGAAGAGGGCGACGAGGTCTTGGCGGTGCTCGATCCGGGTAAGGAGGACGCCTTGAAGACCTTGTTCGGACCCGAAGGCGACGGCGGTATCGCCAGTGGCTGATCGCGCGGTCGACTTCCTGCTCGTCGGCGGCGGCCTGGCCGGCGCCAGCTGCGCCGCGGAGTTGCGCAAGCAGGGGGCGGAGGGCTCGATCCTCCTCGTCGGGCGCGAGCCGGAACCGCCCTACGAACGGCCGCCGCTGTCCAAGGAGTACCTGCGCGGGGACGCCGAGCGCGCCGACGCCTACGTGAACGAGCCCTCGTGGTACGCGGAGAACGGCGTCGAGCTCCTGACCGGCAAGAACGTGATGTCGCTCGACGCCGAGGCGCGGACGGCGAAGCTCCAGGGGGGCGAGGAGGTCGCCTTCGGGCAGGCGCTCTTGGCGACGGGGGCGAACGTGAACATCCTGCGCGTCGAGGGCGCCGAGAACGAGGGCATCCATTACCTGCGCGCCTTCGGCAACTCCGACGCGATCCGCGCGGACGCGAAGGCGGCGGAGCGGGTGGTGCTGGTCGGCGGTTCCTACATCGCCGCCGAGGTGGCGGCGTCGCTGGCGGCGAGCGGCGCGCACTGCACGATGGTGGCGTTCGAGGACGTGGCGCTCTCGCGCACCTTCGGTGACGATGCGGGGCGCTTCTTCCAGGAAGGGCTGGAAGAGCACGGCGTGACCTTCGTCGGCGGCGAGTCGGTGAGCGCGTTCGAGGGCGACGGCCGGGTGCGCGCGGTGCTGACCGAGAGCGGCAGGAGCTTCGACTGCGACATGGTCGTGGTCGGCGTGGGGGTGAGGCCCGACGTGATGCTGGCCGAGCGCGCCGGGCTCGAGGTCGACGACGGGATCGTCTGCGACTCGAAGCTGCGGACCTCGGTGCCGGGCATCTACGCGGCGGGTGATGTCTGCGGCTACGACAGCGTCGTCCACGGCCGGCGGATCCGGGTCGAGCACTGGGACGTGGCGATGCAACAGGGGATGCACGCGGCGAAGAACATGCTCGGCGCCGAGGCCGACTACGACGTCGTCCCCTACTTCTTCAGCGACCTGGCCGACTGGGCGAGCCTCGAGTACGTCGGCCCGGCCGCCGACTGGGACCGGGAGATCTGGCGCGGCTCCCGCGCCGACGGCGAGTTCTCGGTCTGGTATCTGAAGGACGGCAAGGTCGCGGGCTGCCTGAGCGTGGGTCGCTCCGAAGACTTGGCCGAAGCGCGCCGGATGATCCACGAGGGCGTCGAGGTGGGGGGCGCGGCGGACCGGATCGCCGACGCCGACGCCGATCTCTCCGCCCTCGGCTGAGCCGGCGACGAGCCCGCCCGCCCGCCGCGAGTCACGCCGGGCGGCCCCTCATCTATCCTGCGAGGTCGCGTTGCGCCCTGGTGTAATGGCAGCACGCCTCGCTCTGGACGAGGTAGTCGGGGTTCGAGTCCCTGGGGCGCAGTGATCCGACGCCGTTGCTAGCGTCGATCATCGTTATGCGGTCGAAGTTCCTTGCCCTCGCCGTGCCGGCCGTGCTGGCGCTCGTCCTCGCGGCCTCCGGCTGCGGCGGTGGCGGCAGCTCGTCGACGACCACGGCGAGGAAGCCGCCGCGGGAAGAAGCGGCGAAGCTGAGCAAGGGCCAGCTCATCAGCCAGGGCGACGCGATCTGTGCCGAGGTGAACACCGCGGTGGGCTCGGTCGCCGAATCGGCGGAAACGAGCAGCCAGACCACCCAGGTCGCGAACCTCTACACCGGCATGGTCCAGAGCCTGCAGCGGCTGGGGCAGCCGAGCGAAATCGAGGGCTACTCCGAATTCATGGGGGCCGCGGAAGAGCTGGCGGCGGCCGAGAACGAAGTCAAAGCCGCGGGTGAGAAAGAAAACCCCGAACTGCTCGAAGAAGCCTCCCAGGCAGCGGTCCCGGCGGTCGAAGAATTCCACCAGCAGGCGGCGATCTACGGCTTCAAAGCGTGCAGCGAAGAACCGCACGCGCCCGTGGTCGCGCCCGAATCCGCCGGCGGCACCGAAGAAATCGTCCCCGAAGAAGAAACCGGCGGCATCGAAGTGGCGCCCGAAGAAGAAGTCGTGCCGGACGACGACGTGGCGCCGGAAACGGGCGGCGCCGGCGGCGCGATCGAAGAAGCGCCCGAAGAAGTGACGCCGGAAGCGGGCGGGGAATCCGGGGGGATCGGGCCGGGGTGATTTAAGGCGGGTTGGGGGGTTTGGGCTCGGGCCGTCCACAAGGGTTCGGGATGCCGCAGGCCCGTCCAGGGCGCCTCAAGGGGGTCCTGGCCGGCAGTGACCCCCCAGAGGCGCCCAGG
>DASZUW010000437.1:0-1580 GCA_035547475.1 Solirubrobacterales bacterium | reverse complement strand
GCGACCGCCGGCTGGCTCAGGCGGCGACGGCGCGCAGCTCGGCGAGGGAGTCGCGCAGGAGCTTGTGGATGTCCTGGCCCCTCGGGCCGCTCACCCACTGCTCGAAGGCGATGCGCAGTACGGCGATCCCGGCCTCGGCGGCGAGGCTCGCGGCCGGTTCGGCGACCCCGCGGTCGCGCAGGGCGGCGGCGCCGGCGGCGGCGAAGCCGACGAGCTTGACCAGCTCGCGCTCCTGGAGGTCGGGGTTGGCGGCGATGATCGCCTGGCGTTTGCGTGGGGCCTCGCCGATCTCGGCAAAGAGGTCGGCCATCGCGTCGAGGCCGCGGGCGATCGCGTCCAGCGGGGCCGCGTCGGGGGGCGCGGCGGCGATCGCCTCGACGAATTTCGCCTGCAGGACCTCGGAGCCGGCGAAGAGCACCTCGCGCTTGTCGCCGAAATAGCGGAAGAAGGTGCGTTTGGTGAGGCCCGCCCGCTCGGCGATCTCGGCGACGGTGGTGGCCTCGAAGCCGCGCTCGGCGAAGAGGTCCATCGCCGCCTTCGTGAGGCGCGCCTGCGCTCCGGGCTTCCACCTGGCCATGGACGAAGTCTAAGTTACGTCACCAAGTGACATCGCCGTGCTACGCTGATGGCACACAGTGACATCACGGCAGGTGGCCGCTGATGTCCCACCCCGAATCCTTGGAGGTTCCCCATGCGTGTAGTCGTCACCGGCGCGTCCGGTCACATCGGCCTGCCCGTCGTCGAAGACCTCGTCGGCGCCGGCCATGAGGTGGTCGGCCTTGCCCGTTCAGACGACTCGGCGGCGAGGATCCAGGCGGCCGGCGGCGCCGTGCGGCGCGGCGATCTCGACGGCCTCGACGGGCTGCGCGCGGCGGCCGGCGAGGCCGACGGCGTCATCCACCTCGCCTTCAAACACGAGCTGATGGCGACCGGCGAGATGGACGCCGCGATCGCCGCCGACATGGCCGCGACCCAGGCCTTCGGCGACGCGCTGGCCGGCACCGGCAAGGCGTTCGTCAACACCAGCGGCACGCTGATGCTGGCGATGATGGGCCTCGACCGCACCGGCACCGAGGACGACCGCTCGCCCGGGGGGCACCGCGCCGACGTCGAAAACGCGACCCTGGCGCTCGCCGACCGCGGCGTGCGCTCGGCCGTCGTCCGCCTCTCCCCGTTCGTCCACTCCGACCTCGACAAGCACGGCTTCGGCCCGATCCTGATCGGCATCGCCCGTGACAAGGGCTTCGCCGGCTACCCCGGCGAGGGCACGAACCGCCTGCCCGGCGTCCACACCCGCGACGCGGCGCGCCTCTACCGGCTCGCGGTCGAGTCGGCGCCCGCGGGACAGGTGCTCCACGGCGTCGGCGACGAAGGCGTGCGGACGAAGGAGATCGCGGAGGCGATCGGCCGCGGGACCGGCCTGCCGGTGCGCTCCGTCCCGGCGGAGGAGACCGAGGCCTACTTCGGGTTCCTCACCTTCGCCCTCCTCGCCGACAACCCGACCTCGAACGCGAAGACCCGCGAGCTCCTCGGCTGGGAGCCCACCCACCCCGACCTGATCGCCGACTACGACGCCGGCC
>DASZUW010000436.1:0-13528 GCA_035547475.1 Solirubrobacterales bacterium | reverse complement strand
ACTCGTCCGAGGCCAGCTCGGCCACCCGCCGTGCCGCGTCCAGGCAGCGGTCGTATTCGAGCCGGGCGAAGCGGAGTCGGGCCAGCGCCCCGTAGAGGCCGGCGACCGCGTCGGCCGCCGCGGGATCGAGGTCGGGACGGTCGAGCATCGCGAGGCGCTCGCGCATCCGCTCGGCGCCCTGGGTCGAGGTCCCGCGGCGGAAGTGGGCCTCGGCGATCCGCCTCTCGATCTGGGCGAGCCGGGTCGTGTCCAGGTCCGAGTCCGCGGCCCGTTCCAGCAGCGCCAGGCCCTCGTCGTAGCGGGCGACGGTGACGAGCGTGCCGCCGAGTCGCCCGAGCACGGTCGCCGTCGCCTCGGCGTCCCCGAGCCGCTCGGCGATCGCCAGGGCGTCGCCGTAGTGTCCCGACGCCTCGTCGTTGGCGAACAGCGCCTCGGCCCGTTCGCCGGCGCGGATCAGGTGCGGGAGCGCGCCCTCGTCGTCGCCGCCCCGCATCAGGTGCCAGCCGATCTCGGCGATGCGCGGCGGTTCGAGCTGCGCGGCGGCGGCGAGGTGCAGGTCACGCCTGCGTCGCGCCGACATCTCGGTGTAGAGCGTCTGTTGTGTGAGCGCATGGTCGAAGGAGTAGCCGCCGTCGGTCTGGCGCAGGACCCTGTCCGCTTCCACCGCCGCGAGGACCGCGTCGAGGTCTGCCGTCGTCGCCACGCCGAGCAGGTCGCCGACCGGGAAGGCAGGCCCGAGCACCGAGGCGGCCTCCAGGAGCGACCGGGCCCGCGGGCCGATCGACTCGACCCGGTCGAGGACCGCGGCCCGGACCCCGGCCGGGATCGGCGCTTCCTCGCCGTGCTCGGCCACCGCCCGGACCGCCTCGACGACGAAGAAAGGGTTGCCGTCGGTCTGCTCGACGATCCGGGATCGGAGGTCCGCGCTCGCCGTCGGCAGCAGGTCCTCGACCAGCTCGACCGTCGCCGCGGCACCGAGCCTCCCGCAGGGGATCCGCTCGATCAGGCGCTCGCGATCGAGCTCGTGGAGGGTGCGGGGGAGCGGTTGGTCGCGGGGGTGCTCGACGTCGCGGGAGGTCGCCAGGAGCAGGACCCGGTCGCCGCGGGTGTGGCGGGCGAGGTGGGCGAGGACGCCGATCGTCGCGCCGTCGGCCCAGTGCAGGTCGTCGATCAGCAGGGCCACCGGCCGGGTCGCGGCAAGGTCCTTGACCAGTTCGGTGGTCGCCCGAAGCAGCCGCAGGGACTCCCGCTGGGCATCGGCCGGCCCCGGCCCCGGAGCCTCACCGGCCAGCAGCGTGGCCAGATCCGGCCGGCCGTCGATCGGCCCGGGGGCGACCTCCTGGATCTGCCCGAGCAGCTCGAGGAGGGGAAAGTAGGGGATGCCGCGTCGGCCCTCGTAACAGCGGCCCGCGGCGACCAGAAAGCCGCGCTCCCAGGCGTGCACACTCACCTCCTGCGCGAGCCTGGTCTTGCCGATCCCGGCCTCCCCGACGACGAGGAGGAGTCGTCCTTCGCCTTCCTCCACGGCCGCCGTGGCAGCGAGCAGGCGCTCCATCTCCCTGTCGCGACCGACCAACGGGGAGGTCGGCCGGGCGCCGAGGAAGCCGCCGACCACGTCGCGCCGCGCCGGGGGTCGGGCGGCGGCGGCGAGCGTGGCCGCCTCCTCCTCGTCGAGGCCGAGCCCGTCGCTCAGCTTCAGCAGCGTCGAGCGCTGCGGCGTCCGGTTGACGCCGCGCTCGAGGTTGCCGATCGTGTTGACCCCGAGCCCGGCCCGCGCGGCCAGCTCCTCCTGGGTGAGATCCGCCCTCTCGCGCAGCCGCTTCAGCAGTTGGGCGAATTGCACGGGGGCCATGTTCCATTAAGTCCGGCGCGCGCGCAAGGCATTCGGTGGGTGGTCGGTGGGCGCTCGGTCTGTTCAGGGTCGGGCCCGCCGCTTACCCTGCTGCCCGCAGGAAACTCTCGACCGACGGATCGGCCCCGCGGGGTGGCGACGACCTTCGTGCCCCCGGGGTGTGCCTGGCATGCCTACGTTCACGCGCGCTCCGGCCGCGGGCGCCGGTCCGTCCCGAGGGCCGGACTCGGTGGGAAATCGGTGGGTGGTCGGTGTGGTGAGGCGCGCCTTCCCGGCTTAGCGTCCCCTCGCGATGAGATCGCGGTCGACCGCCGCTCGCCCGCGTCACCAACCAAGGAGGAGCATGAAACGCCTGAAGTCGAAGCTGACCTTTTCCAACTGCGTCGCCTGCCTGTCGCTGTTCTTCGCCCTCGGCGGGGTGGGCTATGCGGCGATGAAGCTGCCCGCCAACTCGGTCGGCTCGGCGCAGCTGAAGAACGGGGCGGTGACGCCTTCGAAGCTGAGCAAGCAGGCGCAGGCACGGTTCGCCGGTGGCCCGGGACCGGCCGGACCGCAGGGCGCCCCGGGCCCCAAGGGAGACCCCGGTCCCGCCGGTGCGACCGACCCTGGCATCGGCCAACGGCTGGCCGCGCTGGAAGCTGAAAACAAATCCCTCGCCGAACGGCTCGACGGCGCTACCGCCCGGGTCGCCGCCCTCGAAGGCACCTTCGCGGGCGTGACCCGTGAGGGCACGACGCTGAAGTTCAGCGGTATGAACCTCCAGGTCCTGAGTGGGGCCGGAAGCCAGACGGCGACGAACGGCCTCGGCAACGTGATCATCGGCTACGACGAAGAGCCCGCCGAACAGTCGGGCTCCAACAATCTCGTGATGGGGACCGTGGGGCAGGGTTTCGACTCCACCGGAGGCATCCTCGGCGGCCTGGGCAACTTCATGGGCGGCGAAGACCAATTCGTCAGCGGCGCCGAAAACGAAGCGACCGGGGCTGTGGCGGCCATCGTCGGCGGCGACCGGAACAAAGTCCTCGGCTCCGGGGCGACGGCGGTCTCCGGTGTGCTCAATGAAATCGGCGAAGGCGCGGCGTTCACGGCCGCGGTCGGTGGCACCGGAGACACCCTGAACACCGGGCACTTCGGCGTCACGATCGGCGGCGCCCGAAACGAAGTCACCGGCGAAGGGGCGGTGGCCGCCGCGGGCTCGGAAAACACCGCCGCCGGCCAGTTCTCGTTCGCGCGCGGTGGCCACGGCATCCACCTGACCGAAATCTGGGAAGCCAAACCGTGAGCGCGTCCTGTCGATGCCGCGCTCGCGGTTGCCGGTCGTGTTGACCCCGCGCCGGCCCACGCGGCCCGGCGCGGGGTCAGGACGGTTCGGTGGGTGGTCGGTGGGCGCTCGGTCTGTTCAGATCGATTTCCCGCACCTATGTTCGGCGCCGTGAACGTGTCGAGAACGCGGAAGCTGGCCATCGCCCTCCTCCTCGCCTCCGTCGCGTCGGCGTCGCCGGCGGCCGCCGCGAGCGCCCCGCCGGTCGACGGCCACTGGCAGGGGAAGACCGCCCAAGGGCTGCCGATCTTCTTCGGCGTCCGCGCCGGCTCGGTGGTCAACGTCCGCTGGTTCGCCGACCTCGGCCTCTGTGGCAGGCAGGAAGTCCGCTATCCCCACGCCGTCATCCTGCTCGGAGAATCCGGCCGCTTCGAGGAAACCTTCGAAGGCGAAATCCGGATCGAAGGGACCTTCGCCTCGGCCCGACGCGCCCACGGCGAGGTCATCTTCCCGAAGACGACCGGCCTCCCCGGCTGCCCGCCGAAGACGATCACTTTCCACGCCGTCCCGCGACGCTGAAGAGGTGTTCCACCAGTGAACCGTTTCTCTGGACATACGCCGCGCCACGCCCTGCCGATCCTCGCGGTGGTGCTCGGATTCCTCCTCGCCGCCCCGGCCGCGTTCGCCGGGGTCGCCGAAGTCGCCGCCGGCGGCGAATACACCTGCGCCCTGAAAGGGGACGGCACGGTCATGTGCTGGGGTTTCAACGCATTCGGCCAACTCGGCGACGGCACGACTATCAACCGCCTCGAGCCGGTCGTGGTCAAAGGCCTCACCGACGCCACGGCGATCGCCACCGGCTTCGACCACGCCTGCGCCCTGAAAGAAGACGGCACGGTCGAATGCTGGGGTGCCAACGGCGTGGGGCAGCTCGGCGACGGAACCGGCACCGACCGGGACGAACCGGTGCCCGTCAAAGGCCTCACCGACGCCACCGCGATCACGACCGGCTCCGAGCACACCTGCGCCCTGAAAGAAGACGGCAAGGTCGAGTGCTGGGGTTACAACGCATCCGGCCAGCTTGGCGACGGCACGACTGCCAACCACCTCGAACCGGTCCCCGTCAAAGGCCTCACCGACGCCAGCGCGATCAGCGCGGGCGGCGACCACACCTGCGCCGTGATCGATGAAGGCAAGGTCGAGTGCTGGGGTAACAACCTAGTGCGCCAGCTCGGTGACGGCACCACGACGAACCGCCTCGAACCGGTCGCGGTCAAAGGCCTCAAGGGTGTCACCGCGATCGCCGCCGGCTCGAACCACACCTGCGCCCTGAATGGGGACGGGACGGTCGAGTGCTGGGGTTTGAGCATATTCGGCGAGCTCGGCGACGGCACTACGTCCATGCACCTCGAACCGGTCGCGGTCATAGGCCTCAACGATGCCACCGCGATCGCCTCCGGCTTCGACCACACCTGCGCCGTGATCAAGGAAGGCAAGGTCGAATGCTGGGGTAACAACGGAACCGGCCAGCTCGGCGACGGCACCACCACGGACCGAGACGAACCGGTCCCCGCGACAGGCCTCACCGGCGTCACCGCGATCACCGCAGGCTCCGGCCACACCTGCGCCATCAAGGGCGACGGCATGGTCGAGTGCTGGGGCCAAAACGCATCCGGCCAGCTCGGCGACGGCACCACCACGAACCGGGACGAACCGGCCCCCGCGACAGGCCTCACCGGCGCCACCGCGATCGCCGTCGGCCGCAACCACACCTGTGCCTTAAAAGAGGACGGCACGGTCGATTGCTGGGGCTACAACGAATCCGGCGAACTCGGCGACGGCACCACCAGCGACCAGCACGGACCGGTCCCCGTCGAAGGCCTCACCGGCGCCACCGCGATCACGGCGGGCGGCGACCACACCTGCGCCGTGATCCAGGAAGGCAAGGTCGAGTGCTGGGGTTACAACGGATTCGGCCAGCTCGGCGACGGCACGACTGTCAACCGCCTCGAACCGGTCCCCGTCGAAGGCATCACCGGCGCCACCGCGATCAGCGCGGGCGGCGACCACACCTGCGCCGTGATCAAGGAAGGCAAAGTCGAGTGCTGGGGTCGCAACACATCCGGCGAACTCGGCGACGGGACCACCACCAACCGCCCCGAACCGGTCCCGGTCGAAGTCTTCGGCGGCGCCGTCGCGCTCGCCGCCGGGGAGCTCCACACCTGCGCCCTTGGGGAGGACGCCCGGGTCGAGTGTTGGGGCTTCAACGCCAGCGGCGAGCTCGGTGACGGCACCATCATCGACCGCCTCAAGCCGGTCCACGTCGAAGGCTTCCTCACCGTCGCCACCGCGATCGCCTCCGGCGAATTCCACACCTGCGCCCTACAAGTAGACGGCACGGTCAAATGCTGGGGCTTCAACGCATTCGGCCAGCTCGGCGACGGCACCATCGGCGCAAGCTCTGAACCGCTCGTCTCTGTCAAAGGCCTCGCCGGCGCCACCGCCGTCGCCGCCAACGGGTTCCACACCTGCGCCCTGAAAGAAGACGCCACGGTCGAGTGCTGGGGAGAAAACTTCGAGGGCGAGCTCGGCGATGGAACCACCATCGACCGAGATGAACCGGTCGAGGCGCTGATCGAAAGGCTCGGCCAAACCATCCACCTCGGCGGGCTGCGGCCGCGCGAGCTGGGAGAACCGGACCTCGACCCGGGGGCCACGGCCACCTCGGGGCTCCCGGTCACCTTCACCTCCCAGACCGAATCGGTCTGCACCGTCGTCGCCGGCAAGGTGCACCTGGTCGGCGCGGGCGAATGCCGGATCACCGCCGAACAGGGCGGTGACGCCCGCCACGAAGCCGCGGTGCCGGTCCACCGCGTGCTCCGGGTCGCTCCCGCGCGGCCGACGCTCGAATCCCGGGCCTCGGCCGCGGTCACGCTCGGCGAGCCGATCGGCGACACCGCCGTGCTCTTCGGCGGCTCCTCCGCCGGCGGCACGATCGTCTTCTCGGCCTACGGACCACAAGACGGGGCATGCACCGGGTCGCCGGCCTGGACCTCGGCGCCGGTGCCGGTCTCCGGTGACGGCGACTACTCGCCCTCGCCCGGATTCACCCCGACCGAGGCCGGCACCTACCGCTGGGTCGCCGAATACTCCGGCGACCGCGACGACGAGCCTGTCGCCGCCGCCTGCGGCGCGGCGGTCACCGTCGCGCCGGCGGCGGTCCCCCGCCAGGCCGAACCGGCGCCCCCGGCACCCGCAGGCGCTGCGCCCCCGGCACCCCCTCGCGTGAGGATCGGCTACGACCCCAACGAGCGCCACAGCCCGAACCCCCGTGGCGGCCCGCGCTGGACCTTCCGCTTCTCCGATCCGACCCCCGGCGCGAGCTTCCGCTGCAGCCTCGACGGCTCGGCCTTCAGGCCCTGTGGCTCGCCCAAGGTCTACCGCCACCTCTCCCACGGCCGCCACGTCTTCCGGGTCAGGTCGGTGAGCGTCGCCGGTGAGGAATCGGCGATCGAGAAAGTCGTCTTCTTCGCCGGGCGTCGGAGGGCTTCGGGGCGGGACACGCCCTAGGTGCACCAGCGCTCGATGGCGACGACGACGCGACCGGGACGTCGGTTCGGTTCGGAGTGGGTGGCTCACCGTAGTAGATCTGGTAGAGCGCGTTCAGGTTGGTGTGGTCGGTGTCGTCGCTGAATTCGTCGGTTGGCGCGGCGTCGAGCTTGGCGACGACCGGGCACTGCCCGGTCGCGTCGTCCACCGCCGCGCCGGTGTCTTTGTGAGGATCGATCCCGATCGTGTCAACAGCGCCTCCTATCTTCGATTTGTCCTTCGGTGGGGGATGAAGGCGGACGGAACCGGGTGACTATGAGCAGGCTCCTGTCAGGGCACGCCTTCGATTTTCGAAGCGCGACGGGCGACACGACCCGACCGGTCAGCCTCCCCAAGAGGCGACCCGACAATGCAGGGTCAGCATCGCTCAGAGGCTCTCATCGCCGGCGCGGTGCAGCAGTGCCATCGAACTGGATCTCACCGGACAACCCGCCGGCGCCGCTAAGGGACCTTGATCCCACGGAACATGTACTGGCGGTTGAGCGGGGCAGCTACCCGCCGCGGGTCTCTGGGCGTCCGAGTCCAGGGGTGGGAGGCGGTGGCGGCGGGGGAGTCCCGCCGCTCGGAGTGGGCTTGGGCGTATCAGCCATCTTAGAAAATGTTATCGCTCAGGAGGGCGGCCAGAGCGAGAATCTCGATGACAAGGCTGGCTGCCGCGAGCGTGAACGCGCGGGTAAGCCACTGAATGCGCCGGTCGTTCGACTCCCAGAACCGATCGAGGTCGTACGCAAGGCGCCGATAGACCTCCGGAAGATCCTCGCGGACGGCGTACAGGCCCTCATAGAGTCCAGCCCCTCGCTCAGAGAAGATCAAGTTCTTCTTCGGGAGAAGAATGAAGACGCTTGCTCCAATGGAAATGACGAAGGCGGCGAGTGCGACGATAACGAGGGCTCTTGGGCTTGGATGCCGAAACGCCTGCTGACCCAGGAATGAAGCTGCTAGCGAGGACGCTGCTAACAGCACGCCGGTCCGCGACCGTAGCTCTTCGAGAAGACCCTCCTGCTTGTCAAGGCCCCGAAGTGCGGCATCGTATGCGAGCTTCTCGAATTCACCCACCATCAGCCCAAGCTAGCGTCGTCCCCGGCGGACTGTTTTGTCCGCGCGGGAAGGCCCGGCTTAAAGTTCGAGGTGGATTCAGCTTTGGGCACCAGTGCCCACACGAAGGTGGTAGGTAGCGCAACTTGCACTGATGCCGTGGGGCCATGCTCGCATTGCCCGATCTTTGTCATTCCCCATCGAACAGCGAAATCTGGCCCGTCTCGACGTCCTCCGGACCGCTCCTGTCACGCCGGAGGTCACGGGTTCGAGTCCCGTCGCTCCTGTTGTTGTTGGAGCTGGTGCTGCTCGCGGCGACAACCGCAGCCTAGCGCCGTCTTCCGGCGGTTTTGGAAAGTCGGTCGATGCGCGGTTACCGTTCGTCCGCTCAGCTACCCTCGCTCGATGGTTAAGACGGGACGACGAGCGGAGCTCCTTCGCGATCACCTCTTGGCAGCGGGTCTCGAATCTGGTCCTCCAATGGGAGAGCCTTCCCTTGAGACGATTCCGTCACATCAGTTGGAAGTACTGGGCGATCTGTATCGCGCTCTCGGGGGAATCGAGGATCAACCAGTTTTCCGACCAGGTGCCTGGGATTTGTCGTTTGCTGACGGGCTGGTGATCGAGCTAGATGAGGAGTTGCATTTCAACCGCTACCGCGCACTCACGCTCGATTCGCCTTGGAGTTCCGGTTTACCTTGGACTGACGTTTATCGCGCCCTCTGTCGCGACCGTGAGGCCGACTGCCTTCAGGCGGGACGCTGGGGGAGGCGCTGGACCAGCTCCTCAACTGCGCGCATGTTCAAGGGAGGCGATCCAGGTGACTTAACCCTGGGCGCGCCTCGCTGGAAGCAGCGCGCCCTGTACGACTCGATCAAGGATCTCGTCACTGCGACCAACCCGGCAGTGAGGTTGGCACGGATTTCCGTCTTCGATTCGGTGAATGGGATGCCCCTCGAACAGGTTCTCTCAATGCCGCCCGGAGAGTCCTCCCGTGCGCTGCTCTCGTTGGTTGAGTCGAGAACGGTGCGTTTGCCTTAGGCGCTCCTCGAAGTGCTGCCACAAGTCTGGGCCGGCGGGATCGTGTTCGTCTCGTTCCCGCCCGGCGCGGTGCGCGAGCACCAAAGGCTGCGGCCCGGCCTCGGTCGCTGCGGGGCTGAGATGAACGTCGTTGCGCGCGTGTGAGCTGGGCCCTGGCGCGGCGACGATCTCTGCAAGCGGCGGTGGTCGAGCAAAACGCCGTCACCAGGGCCGTCACCGTCTACCAGTGCCTCTTATGGGTAGCGTGTCGGGAATCGCAGCGGTTGTGCTGTGTGGCCGCGAATGTCAAGGGGAATTGAAGAGTGCACCACGTCTGGGAACCGAAACGTGCGCCACCCGGGGGAGGGCGTGGATCTCGGCGTGGTGCAGCATGGAGGGCTCGCTCCGCCTCTCCGTTCGCAGGTGGGAGAGCCAGGCCTCGGCTGTCTCCTCGAAGGAGGCCTCGCGCCGTCGCATCCCGCGGTGCAGCTGCTCTTCCTGCTCGGCGATAGACCCTGCGGCCCGCGCTCGAACTGGAAGACCGATGTTTGCGCCCGGAATCAGGCGGAAAAGGATGGGGCTGAAGCATCGCGAGATGCCGAGGCCCGCGGAGGGCGACCATCAACAAGGAGGCCGAAACGGCATGTGGACCCATTGTGAGCGCGGTCGGAAAAGCGATATCGGATCTGTGGTGAGATGGGGCCTAGGGCGGCGGCGTGGGTCGCGCCTGGGGTCTTGCCAGTTGGGGATGACCCGGTCGATCCACGTCGGTCGGGGCCTCGTGATCGCTCTCTGCACCATGCTCGCCCTCGCCGTCGCACCGGCGGTGGCCCATGCCCTCCCCGGCGACCCGCCGGTCACCCCGCTCGGCCCGGCGAACGGTGCCACCGTCCCCGCCGACGAAGACGGGATCCACGTCACCTTCCTGTGCCTCCCCTATCACTCCGAAGAACCGACGGAAGACGAAGAAGAAGAAGCTGAAGAAAAAGAAGAAGACGAAGAAGGCGACGAAGAAGAAAAAGAAGACAGCAAACTCAAACTCGTGGTGGGAGGAGCCGCCAAGCCGAAATCCAAAACCGAGGATCTGGCCGGCTCCGATTCCTACATCGTCCGGTTCTCGCCCAGCCCGACCACCGGGCCCGACGGCCTCCTGACGACCACCGGCTTCGGCGCCGATCGCGGCGAAGGCTTCGCCGACCCCGAAGCCAACAAAACGACCTGCGGCTCGGACTTCGAACTGCCAGCCGGCCCGGGCCCGGTCGCGATGTACCAGGGGACCGTCTACTGGCAGGTGGCGCGGGAAGTGTTCCGGGAAGGCGCGGACACCGACCAGACGGAATGGGAAACGGGCCCGGTGCAGTCGTTCAAGGTCGTGCCGAAAGTCGAAGATCCGAGCCTCGACACCCAGGAACACATCTACGCCGGCTACCTCACCGCGGTCGAATTCTCCGCGGGCTCGGACCTGGCCGGTGCCACGGTCGAACTGCAGCGTTTCACCCAGGGGGTCTGGACGCCGCTCGCCCAGGAACCCGGTCATTCCTTCGACCCGACGATCTTTTTCGTCAAGTTGCCCGCCTCCCAGACGGCGCTGCGGGCGGTGGTGAAGACGCCGACGGCCAGCCTGCCGCTCGAACCGAAGAAGGTCACGGTCCGCAAGGTCGCCCAGCGCCGCGCGACCTCGGCCAAGGACGACGGCCGCTACCACGCGGTGCCGGAAGAGCCGTTGCCCGGGGCGCCGCCCAAGCCGACGCCGTCGCTGCACCTCGAGGTGGTCGGCGGCGGCACGGCGGTGGTCCACCTCCGCACCTCGATCGAGGTGGGCTGCCCCGGCCCGACCGAGCAGTCACCCGAATCCAAGGTCACCGTCAAGACGGCGCTTGGCGCCGCGCGGATCGCGCCCGACGGGACCGTGGTCGGGCGGATGCTGGCGAAAGGCCCCGAACCGGAGTACGTCACCTTCGTCGGGCAGCTCTTCGACCGCAGGCTCAGCGGCACCCTGACCACCGCCTTCGGACCATGTACCGGGACGCGGGAGATCGAGGCCGTCAAGCTTCCGAGCCCGGGCCGTCGATCCCATCCGGGCGGGGGGTCCGCTCCTTGAGGACGAAGCCGGAGAGCCGCGATGTCCCGGGCGGCCGCGCCGTGCGGCTGCCTGGCCGCCGAAGCCGTGAGCGGATCCGCCCCGTGGAGACTGCCGTTTCCCGGGATGCCGTGGTGGCCTCCGGGGCGAGGGTCAGGACCGGTCCGGTTCGTGGGGCGGCTCCATGAAGAGGAGCCAGCCGTAGTTGATGCCGAGGACCAGGAGGACGGAGACGACCACCGCCTCGGTCTCCAGGGGTTTCAGGTGGATGCCGACGTCGGGGGCGAGGGTGGGGCGGATGGCGATCGCGACGATGAGGGCGTAGAGGGGGAAGGTGAGGGCCAGGAGTTGTTGGGCGCGTCGTTCGCGGGCGGGCTCGCCGCGCGCGCGGGCCAGGGACAGCACCACCTCGACCGCGCCGATACCGCCGGCGATGCCGAAGGCGAGGCGCCAGAGCGCCGGGTGGTCGTGGGAGATGAGGGAGATCAGGCTCATCACCCCGGTCATCGTGAAGTAGAGCGAGACCGAGTAGGCCTGGCGGCGGCGATAGGGCAGGACGGACCATTCGCGCCGCCGCTCGGCGACGACGACCCACCAGAGGCCGAGAGCGCGAACGCCGCCAGCGCCAGGGTCTCGTAGAACGTCTCCGCCACTTCCCGAGACTAACGACGAGGCCCACCGGCCGTCCAGGCGGCAGTCGCGTCTTGGTCGCGTTTCGCGGGCGGGGCGCCGGCGCTCGAATACGTTCGCGCCCGCACGCCGACCGAGGTCGGTCCACGTCAATCCAGCAGGGGAGAACAAACGGAGATGAATCGTCGGCTCAGGCAGTACCGCTCGCAGGCGACCGCGGTGGCGCTCGTCACCGGGGCATTGGTCGCGGGCGGGGTGCTCGTCGGTTGTGGGAGCAACAGCAGCGACGTGCAGAGCACGGTGGAAAAGCAGATCGAAAAGGGCAACGAAATGGCCGAAAAGATCGTCAACCAATCCACCAGGCAGGCACAGAAGGCGCTCAAGGAAGCCAACAAGGAAACTGTCGCGAGCGACAAGCAGGCCAAGGAAGCCACCAAGCAGGCCGAAGAAGCGGTCGAAGACGCGAACGCCGCGGCACAGAAGGGCATCGAAGAAAGCAAGGAAATGTCCGAAGAAGTCATGAAGCAGGTCGAAGAAGCGACCAAGTAGGCCGCGCTCCAACCCGAGGAGGGACGATGGGCGCGACCGTCACCCTGGTTCGATGCGGGAGGTCGGCCCGACCCGCGGTCCCTGCTCGTCTGGGGCGCGGCGAGCCGGCCGCCCCCTTCAGGCCGCCGAGAGGTAGGCGGCCACCCGCTCGCAGCCGCGCCGCAGGCGACGAAAGTAGGCGGCGCGGCTGAGGTGCAGGGCTGCGGCGACCGCTTCGTGGGTCGCGTCGCGCTCGAGGTAGCCGCGGCGCAGCACGGCCTGCGTCAGCTGGTCGCCGGGGCTCGCGCCGAAGGCGTTTTCGACCGCGTCGACGAGCGCCTCGCGGGCGGCGCCGGCGCGCTCGGCCACGCCCTCGCCGCTGGCCAGCGGGCTGCGCGCCAGGTCGGCGGGGACGTCGAGGTTGCGGAACGCCTCCCGCACCGTCGCCACCGAGACCGCCCGCGCGGGCGCCGGGTGGTGCGGCGCCGGCAGCCCGAGCTCGCGGTAGACGTGGGCGTGCAGCGCGGCGAGGACGCCGCCCGGGCCCCAGTCGAAGAGGTGGCACTCGACCGTCTCCGCGCCGACGCTGGCGTCGAGCTCCGGCGCGTGGACGGCGCCCGCGGCGGCGGCGAAGTCGCGCGCGCCCGGCAGCGCCGGGTTGATCGGCAGGTAGCCGTAGCGCGGGCTGCCGGAGGTCGCGGCGAGGAGCCCCGCCATCCCGAGGAGGCCGAAGAGGTCCGGGTCGCGGTCCTCGCCGACGCCGACCATGTCGCGCCAGAGCACCGTGTCGGGACGGTCGAGGTCGCGGGCGTGGGCGAGCCAGGGGCCGAGGACCGGGTCCTCGTCGGCGATCGCGGGCGCCGTCCCCGGGGTGAGCGAGACGGTCAGGCCGCCGAGGCGCTCGTCGCGGTCGCGGGCGACGGTCGCGTGGTCGGGCGCCGCCTCCAGCAGCGCCCGCGAGCCCGCCCAGACGGCGGCGTGCCGGCGCCCGGCGACGGCGCGGTCGATCGCCCCGAGGTCGCCGGGACGCAGGCCGTCGATCCGCAGGCGCTCCGACGCGCGCCAGGAGAAGCCCCAGTGGAGCGCCGCGCTGTCGGCGAGTTCGGCCAGGTCGGTGATCGCCAGCGGGCCCGCCGGCCCGGTGCCGAGCGCGTAGAGGTGATCGGCGACGCGCCGGCGCAGCGCCCGCTCGACCAGCGGGTGGTCGCGCCGCATGCAGGCGCGGATCGCCTCGCGGACGAGCTCGTGCGGGGCGACGCCGAGGCCGCGCGGCTCGACGAAGTCGCGCGCCCGCAGCCACTCCCACTCCGCCTCGGGGTCGGCGCCGAGCAGGGCGCCGGCGAGCAGCTCGGGCGTCGTCACGCGGGCGATCGCCGCGGTCGCGAGGGTGACCATGTGCGGGCCCTGGAGGCGCTCGGCGACGAGGCGGGCGACGAGGTCCTCGTCGAGCCCGGCGTCGAGGTCCGCGCCCGCCGGCGGCGCGCCCGCGCGGGCCGAGCCGCCGTCGCCTGCC
>DASZUW010000435.1:0-6823 GCA_035547475.1 Solirubrobacterales bacterium | reverse complement strand
GTGACGATCGGGTGCTTGCCGATGCGCTCGGCGAAGTCGCGGGCGGTGGCGACGGTGTCCTCGGAGGTGTCGAGGGCGACGACGACCTCGACCAGCCGCATCACCGGCACCGGGCTGAAGAAGTGGAGGCCGAGGACGCGCTCGGGGCGGGGCAGGCCGGCGGCGAGCTGGGCGATCGGGATCGAGGAGGTGTTGG
Source organism: Solirubrobacterales bacterium (assembly GCA_035547475.1). GTDB lineage: Bacteria > Actinomycetota > Thermoleophilia > Solirubrobacterales > 70-9 > VAYN01. The sequence goes on along the minus strand of DASZUW010000435.1, from coordinate 6,627 downwards.
AGGCGATCAGCGCGTCGGCGGCGACGATGCCCGCGACCTGGGCGAGGATGTTGGCCTTCAGCTCGGCGTTCTCGGGCACCGCCTCGATCACCAGGTCGGCGTCGGCGATCGCCCCGAGCTCGGCGGTGTAGTCGATGCGGCCGTGGATCTCGGCGGCCTCGGCCTCGCTCACCTTGCCGCGCTCGACGGCGTGGCCGAGCGAGGTGCTGATGCGCTTGTGGGCGGCGCCGATCGCGGCCCCGTCGATGTCACGGACGACGACCGGAAGGCCGGCGCGCGCCACCGACTCCGCGATCCCCGACCCCATCAGCCCGCCGCCGAGGACGGCGACCTTCTCGATGCTCATCTCTTCTCCTCATATAGGTGGCTTGCAGATAGTAGGAATACAACGGAGTTTGACGCACGGCAATGCCCGGCCCCCGGTTCGGGGGATGGCTCAGGCCGCCAGCAGGTCGTGGAAGACGAAGCCGTCGCGCTCCACGGTCTCGCCGTGGGCGATCGGGACCGGCGCGGAGAAGATCGGCCCGGCGGTGACGAAGGTGTGGAACTCGCCGTTCTCCCCGCAGGGGTCGACGCCGGGCGGGAGATCGCGGAGGAGGTCGGCGTCGAAGGCGCGCCCGGCGAAGGCGGCGTCGAGCCGGCGTGGGTCGACGCACACGAGCGTCGCCTCGAAGCCCGCGTCGACGAAGCGCTCGGCGAGCGCGCCGGTCTCGCGGCCCCAGATCGGGAACCTCGCGCGCCGGCCGATCGCCGCGAGGCGCTCCTCGCGGTAGGAGCGGATGTCCTCCAGGAAGAGGTCGGCGAAGGCGAGCTCCTCGACCTCGGCGAGCGGCGGCGAACCGAGGGCCGCGGCCATCCGCTCCTCGTAGACCTCGTTGACGCAGGCCGCGGGGATACCGACCTCGACCAGCGGCACGCCCACCGCCGCGGCCTGGGCCGCGAGCAGCTCGCGGCGCACCGCGTGCATGCTGACCCGCCCGTAGTCCTCGGTGACCGTGGTGAGCAGGGCGACCGGCTCGACGCCTTCCCCGCGCATCGTCCAGAGCGCCAGCGCCGAGTCCTTGCCGCCGCTCCACGACAGCGCGACGCCGCTCACGCCGTGTACTCCCGCAGGTATTCGAGCCCGGCGATCGCCCGCGACCCGTACCAGGACGTCATCTCCCCGTCGATCAGCGAGACCTTCGCGCCGGGGACGAGCTCCTCGACCTCGGCCATGTGGCGCTCCTTGAAGTGGAAGGGCTCCGAGGAGAGCAGGACGCGGTCGACGTCGGAGAAGTCGGCAAGGTCGACCTCCGGATACCGAACCTTCTGTCCTTTGTCGCCCTCTGGGCTACTAAAGACAGGGGGTTGCGTCCACCAGTTGAAGAGCTCCAGCGTTTGAGCGATGTAGGTGTCACGGGCGACGGTCATCCAGGGCTCGCGCCAGATCAGGTAGAGGACGCGCTGCTCGGGGCGGGGGTCGACCCGGGCGAGAGCGGCCTCGAAGCGCTCGCACATCGCCTCCGCCTCCGCCTCGCGGTCGAACTCCCTCCCCATCTGGCGGTAGAGGGCGAGGTTGTCGCGCGGGCCGAGCGGATGGGTCACGACGACGTTCGGCACGAACTCCGCCAGCGCCTCCGCGTCCTCCTTGCGGTTCTCGTCGACGTTGACGACGACGTGGGTGGGCTCGAGCTCGCGGATGCGGTCGAGCTTCAGGTCCTTCGTCCCTCCCACCTTCGGGATCTCCCGCACGGTCTCCCACGGGTGGACGCAGAAGCCGGTCCTCCCGACCAGCTGTTCGGAGAGGTCCAGATCACAGAGGAGCTCGGTGATGCTCGGGACCAGGGAGACGATGCGCACGACTACATGACTACATATTGCGCCGGTACTCGCCGCCCACCTCGTACAGGGTGGCGGAGACCTGGCCGAGCGAGGCGAATTTGACCGCCTCCATCAGCGCCTCGAAGACGTTGCCGCGCTCGCGCGCCACGTCGCGCAGGTGGGCCAGCGCCGCGTCGCGGCCCGCCGCCCCGAGTTGCTGGAAGGCACGCGTCGCGGCGATCTGATCGTCCTTCTCCTCGTCGGTCGAGCGCATCAGCTCCAGCGCCTCGGTCGTCTCCCCGGCGCCGTCGGCGGGGAGGAAGGTGTTGACGCCGATCAACGGCAGCGTGCCGTCGTGCTTCAGTCGCTCGTAGTACATCGACTCTTCCTGGATCTTCCCCCGCTGGTACATCGTGTCCATCGCGCCGAGCACGCCGCCGCGCTCGGAGATCCGGTCGAACTCCGCGTAGACCGCGTCCTCGACCAGGTCGGTCAGCGCCTCGATCGCGAAGGAGCCCTGCCACGGGTTCTCGATGTAGTTCAGGCCGAGCTCGCGGTTGATGATCAGCTGGATCGCGACGGCGCGGCGCACCGACTCCTCGGTCGGCGTCGTGATCGCCTCGTCGTAGGCGTTCGTGTGCAGGCTGTTGCAGTTGTCGAAGATCGCGTACAGCGCCTGCAGGGTCGTGCGGATGTCGTTGAAGCTGATCTCCTGCGCGTGGAGGCTCCGGCCGCTCGTCTGGATGTGGTACTTGAGCATCTGGCTGCGCTCGCTCGCGCCGTAGCGTTCGCGCATCGCCCGCGCCCAGATCCGCCGCGCCACCCGGCCGATCACGGCGTACTCCGGGTCCATCCCGTTGGAGAAGAAGAAGCTCAGGTTCGGGGCGAAGGAGTCGATGTCCATGCCGCGGGCGAGGTAGTACTCGACGATCGTGAAGCCGTTCGCGAGCGTGAAGGCGAGCTGGGAGATCGGGTTCGCTCCCGCCTCGGCGATGTGGTAGCCGGAGATCGAGACCGAGTAGAAGTTCCGCACGCCGTTTTGGACGAAGAATTCCTGGACGTCGCCCATCATCTTCAGCGCGAACTCGGTGGAGAAGATGCACGTGTTCTGTGCCTGATCCTCCTTGAGGATGTCGGCCTGGACGGTGCCGCGGACCTTGCGCAGGGTGTCGTCGCGGATGCGCGCGTAGGTGTCGGCATCGACGACGTCGGCGCCCGACACCCCGAGCAGCCCGAGGCCGAGGCCGTCGTTGCCGGGCGGCAGCTCGCCCTTGTAGCGCGGGCGCGGGCGGCCGGCGAAGAGCTCCTCGAGCCTGCGCTCGGTCGCCTCCCACCGCCCCGTCTCCTTGAGGTGCTTTTCCACCTGCTGGTCGATCGCGGCGTTCATGAAGAAGGCGAGGATGATCGGCGCGGGGCCGTTGATCGTCATCGACACCGAGGTGGTCGGCTCGCAGAGGTCGAAGCCGGAGTAGAGCTTCTTCGCGTCGTCCAGGGTGGCGATCGAGACGCCGGAGTTGCCCACCTTCCCGTAGACGTCCGGCCGTTTGCCTGGATCCTCGCCGTAGAGCGTCACCGAGTCGAACGCGGTCGAGAGGCGCGCCGCCGGCTGTCCCCGCGAGAGGTAGTGGAAGCGGCGGTTGGTGCGCTCCGGGGACCCCTCGCCGGCGAACATCCGGGTGGGGTCCTCGCCCGCGCGCCGGTAGGGGAAGACGCCGCCGGTGAAGGGGTAGGAGCCGGGCAGGTTCTCCTTCATCAGGAAGCGCAGCCGCTCGCCCCAGTCCTTATATGGGGGCGGCGCGACCTTCGGCACCCGCTGGTGGCTGAGCGTCTCGCGGTAGTTCGGCCCGGTGATCTCCTTGCCGCGGACCTCGTAGCTGAAGGTCTCGGCCGTGATGCCCTCGATGCGGGCATCCCAGTTCTCCAGCAGCGAGAGCGCCTCGGGGCCGAGCGCGACCCGGGCCTCCTCGTAGGCCTTGGTCAGCTTCTCGTTCCCCGGGTCGACCTTCATCGCCTCGTAGAGGTGCTGGGCCTGCGCCGCCTTCTCCGCCAGCTCCTCGACCCGCTGGTTGATCCCCCGCCCCTGCTCGGCGATCTCGGCGAGGTAACGGACCCGCTTGCCGGGGATCAGCGCGTTGCCGCGCGGCTCGCGCTCGGTGGGTTCGAGGCCGGGGTCGAAGCGCCCGGGGTCGTCGCCGCCCGCCCGCTCGGCCAGCGCCTCGCAGAGCTTCACGAAGACCCAGGTGACGCCGGGATCGGCGAACTGCGAGGCGATCGTCGGGTAGACCGGCAGGTCCTCGTCGGCCTGCTCGAACGCGACCCGGTTGCGGCGCCACTGTTTGCGCACGTCGCGCAGCGCGTCGGCGGCGCCCTGCTTGTCGAACTTGTTGATGACGACGAGGTCGGCGAGGTCGAGCATGTCGATCTTCTCCAGCTGCGAGGCGGCGCCGAACTCGCTCGTCATCACGTAGATCGGCAGGTCGACGAGGTCGACGATCTCCGAGTCCGACTGGCCGATGCCGGCGGTCTCGACGATGACGAGGTCGAACCCGGCGGCCTTGAGGAAGGCGACGGCGTCGGCGAGCACCGGGCTGGTCGAGAGGTTCTGGCGGCGGGTCGCCATCGAGCGCATGTAGAGCTGCTCGTGGCGCAGGCTGTTCATCCGGATGCGGTCGCCGAGGAGCGCGCCGCCGGTGCGGCGCCGCGTCGGGTCGACGGCGAGGACCGCGATCCGCAGGTCCGGCAGGTGCGCGGCGAAGCGCGAGAGCAGCTCGTCGGTGACGGTCGACTTGCCCGCTCCGCCGGTGCCGGTGACGCCGACGACCGGGACCCCCGCGCCCTTCACGGTCCACTCGGCGCGCAGGCGCTCGAGGTCCTCGTCGCCGACCACGCCGTCCTCCAGCGCCGAGAGCATCCGCGCCACGCCGAGGTCGTCGGTGCGCCCCTCCTCGGGGACGGCCGAGGCGCGCTGCTGGGAGCGCGCCCGCTCGACCAGGTCGTCGATCATCCCGACGAGGCCAAGGTTCATGCCGTCGTCGGGGTGGTAGATCCGCTCCACCCCGGCCCGCTCGAGCTCGGCGATCTCCTCCGGCGTGATCGTCCCGCCGCCGCCGCCGAAGACGCGGATGTGCTCGGCGCCGGCGTCCCGCAGCATCTCCACCGCGTACTTGAAGTACTCGGTGTGGCCGCCCTGGTAGGAGCTGATCGCGACCCCGTCGGCGTCCTCCTGGATCGCCGCCCGCACCACGTCGCGGACGCTGCGGTTGTGGCCGAGGTGGACGACCTCGGCGCCCGAGTCCTGGATCAGCCGCCGCATCACGTTGATCGCCGCGTCGTGCCCGTCGAAGAGCGAGGCCGCGGTGACGAACCGCAGCGGCAGCTCGCCGGCGCCCTGGCTCGAGGCCGCGCCGCGCGGAGCGTCAGCAGTTACGCGGGACATGGATAGTAGGAATACCACATAAATTGCCGCGCGCATAGGAACCGAGCGGAAAAATGGGCGCTAGGAGCGAAGCTCGGGAGGGAGGTCGGAGCCGCTCAGCCGGGAAAGTCGCCGGCGCCGGCGCGCAGTCCCTGCAGGATCCCGGCGAGGCCGGCGAGGTCGTCCTCGGACAGCGGCTCGGTGGCGAAGTGCGCCTCGTTCAGCGTCTCGGTCGCCTTCTCGGCGACCTTCCGCCCCGCCGGGGTGATCTCGGCCAGCACCGCCCGCCGGTCGCTCTCGTGCGGCACCCGCCGCACCAGCTTCAGCTTTTCCAGCCCGTCGATCGTGTTCGTGACGCTCGTCCGGTGCACCTGCAGCCGCTCCCCGATCTTCCCCAGCGGCAGCGACCCCCGCTTGGAGAAGTGCAGCAGCATCAGCGCCTCATAGCGCGGAAACGTCAACCCGAACGGCTCCAGCAACTCGTTCAGCCGCGCCATCAAAATCTGGTGCACCCGCATCACCGAGGTGACCGCGACCATCTCGTCCGCGGCGTCCCCGGGCCAGCGCTCCGCCCAATGGCGCCGCGCCTCCTCGATCGGGTCGAAGGGGAGTGAAGGGGCCGTCATCGCCCCAAGTCTCTCAGCCTTCGGGGCGGCGGAGCGGTCGTCGGTCAGTCAGTCAGTCAGTGGCCGGGGCCGGACTTGAACCGGCGACACCTCGATTTTCAGTCGAGTGCTCTACCAACTGAGCTACCCAGCCGCGGCGCCCTGAGGGCGATCGGGGCAAGGCGGAGCCGACCCCGAGCCAGCGCATTCTACCGGCGCGGGACCGGGCGAAGCGTCCCCCTCCTGCGCGGCAGGCGAGACGGCATCTGAGCCCTTCGCCGAGAGGCCCGGTCAGGGCCGGGTCCTCCGTGCGGGGTCGCGGTGCGCCGCGGCACGGCGCGGGCGAGCCCAAAGATGGCTCGCGGACCCGGTGCGACCGCCGTTTCAGGCGACGAGCACCGGGTGCCGCACGACCGCCCAGAAGAGGTATCCGTTTTTGTTGAAGGGAACCGTTTCGGGCTGTCTTCGGCCGGTCTGGTCGGTGGCGCGGGCGCGCAGCTGGTAGCTGCCGGGGCCCGGCGGGGTCCAGTCGAAGCTCCAGCGGACCCAGGCCTCAGGGACGTTGGGGGTTTCCAGTTTGGCCGGGTGCCAGCCTTCGGGCGTGGGACCTGAGGCGCGGCCTCGGGCCGGCCGGCCGTTCGGTCCTGGGCCCGTCGGTACCGCGGCGTAGACCGGACCGACGGTCGTGGAGACGGCCTCCGGGTAGATTTCGACCCGCTTGATGGTCCCGCTGCCCGACCACGAGCGCCCGCGCAGCCGCAGCGTCTTCCCGGCCGGAAGAGTGGCGGGCATCGGCATCTCGAAGGC
>DASZUW010000434.1:0-14892 GCA_035547475.1 Solirubrobacterales bacterium | reverse complement strand
ATGCGTAACCCAGGTCGCCCGCGCCGCCGTGCGTGTTGTGCAAGACGGGAGCAGGTGTGGAGTTCCCGGCGTCTTCGTCACGACGCCTCATCTCGGTGACGGTTCCGTGGGACGTCCGTGGGCGATGCGTCGCTCTCGCGTCACCCATGCGGGCTCCGTCCCTCGCCCTCTCCCCGAAGACCCGGCCGTCCCTGTCCCGCCCCTGCGCTGGCCGATGGGCCCGCGTCCCCCCGCCGTCCCTTTCCCACCCCTGCGCCGGCCCATGGGCCCGCGTCCCCCCGCCGTCCCTTGCCCGGCCCTGCGTCGGTCGAAAGCGCCACATCCCCCGGCCGTCCCTCGGCCCGCCCCGGGTGCCGGCTCGCGGCCTCCGGAACCCCTGGCCTTGCGAGCGCCGCGCCACCCGGCCGTCCACTCGTGGGGCCGGGACCGGGCGCTCCCGTGTCCGACGCATGTTCAGAACAACGAGGTCTGGTTCGGTTCGGTTGCGGGGGTCGCGAAGGGGCGCGAGGTCTTGGTGGAGGTGGTGCGCATCCGCTGTCGGCCCCAGCCCCGGAGCGCGCGGGTGGCTTTCTGTCGGTCTTCTGGGCGCATGTAGGCGCGGTTGGCGTAGAGACGTTCGTATTGGGGCACGAGGTCGGGACGTTTGGCGCGCAGCCAGCCGAAGAAGACGTCCTTTACCTCGCCGCGGAGGTGCAGTGCGACGCCGCCGAGGAAGGTCGCGTCGGCTTCCTTCGCGCGGGCGACGATCGGCTCGACCTGCTCGGGGGTGTCGTTGATCCCGGGCATGAGGGGTGCGATGAGGATTCCCGATTCGATGCCGCGGCGACGCAGCTCCGCCACCGCGTCGAGGCGGGCGCTCGGGCTCGGGGTGTGGGGCTCGGTCAGGCGCCAGGCCTTCTCGTCCAGGGTCGGCACCGAGAGGTTCACCGACACGCGCAGCCCGGCGTCCCGGAACCGTTCGAAGAGCTCGATGTCCCGCATCACCAGCGGTGACTTCGTCAGCACCGAGACCGGCGTCTCGGCCGCGAGCAGGGCCTCGAGGATCTCCGGCAGCATCCGGTACCTGGACTCACACCACTGATACGGATCCGTGTTCGTCCCCAGCGCGACGAGCTCGCGCCTCCAGCTCGGCCGCGCCAGCTCCGCCCGCACCAGCTCCGGCACGTTGACCTTGACCACGATCTCCCGCTCGAAGTCGCGACCGGCATCCAGGTCGAGGTAGCTGTGGGTGCGTCGGGCGAAGCAGTTGTGGCTGACGACGCCGTCGGCGATGAAGTCTTCGGTCCCGGTGGAGATGTCGAACATCTCGATCTCCTTGCCGAGCGGCTCGATCTCGACGACGCCGAGCTTGGCGGCCGACCCGATCGCGATTCCCGCGATCGACCGTTTGCGGCCGATGGCCGGATCGATCTGGTTGAGGAGTCGCTGCTGCTCCCGCAATCCGCCGAGGAGGCGAACGGAGCGGAGGCCGATCTTGTTCGGTCCCTCCACGACAGATGAGAAACCGAGACGACGCAGACCGTTGACCGTCGGGTCGATCATCGCCATGTCGACGTTCGCGATCCGAAGTGAGCCGTTGCAGCTCCCCTCCGCGTCGAAGATCCCACCGAGAAACCCTCGATACCAGTCCGTGCTCGGGTCGCGAGGCCACTCGATCAGGGCGTGGATCCGGTCGACGCCATCGCGCGACCGATTGCCGATCGCGCGTAGCGGCCGGTGCCGGTCGTTGCCACTGTGGAAATCGCCGACGGCGGTGCGAACCCCGGCGAAGGCGAGATAGTCCCTGGACCGATCGAGCGCCTCGAAATCGGCCGACGCCAACCTGAACCTGTGGACCGTGTCGACGTCTCGACCGGGCCGCTCATAGGGGTAGCTGCCGATCGACCCGTCCCCGCGGATCATGCCGCAGAGGTAGCCGCGCTCATACTCCTCGTTCTCCTCGCCGGGAGCACCGAGCGATCCCATTCCGATCAGCTTGTCGTCGGGGGTCAGGAACGCTCGCCGCAGTGGGCCCGCCTCGGCGCCGGTCACGTACTTCCACCCTCCGTCGGTGAGGAAACGATGGTCACCGCTGGTCACCAATTCGGTGCCGTCCTCGAGGGCGATGCGGTAAGCCGGCTTGCGCGTCCTCCAGTGGGCGAGGACCTCCGTCGGCGCGTAGCGGCGGTGGCTCCCGCGCTTCACCGTTCCGTAGATCGCGTCACCGACCCGCAGGTCGGCGATGGGTTTCGAACGCCCGTCCGCCAGCAGGATCGGGGTGCTGCCCTCGGCGCAGAAGACGCAGGCATGGGTGCAGCCCCGGTAGGGGTTGATCGTCCAGGAGAAGCCGAAGCTCTCGCCGGGGACGTGGTTGAGGGCGGAGCGGGCGCGGACCTCGTGGAAGTTGATGCCCATCGCCTCAGGGGCGTCGAAGGTGCGGACGACGGTGCCGTCGCCGACCCCGGGGAGCCGCATGTCGTTCTCGACCCGTTGCTCGTCCCACCTCATACGAACAGATGTTCGCATATCGACACGATGCGCCGGAGTCGGTAACGTAATTAACGTGAACGTTAGGAAGAGGTTCGGCGGTGGCACGGGGGTGAGCGCCGATCACGAGAGCTACAAGTGGTGGGCGCTGTCGTGCACGAGCCTCGGGATGCTGCTCGTCGCCACCAACTCGGGGACGCTGATCATCGCCCTGCCGGACCTCGAGCGGGCGCTCGGCACCAGCCTGCTGACGCTGGTCTGGGTGATCCTCGCCTACATGATCAGCTCGACCGTGCTGGTCCTCACCGCCGGTCGCCTCTCCGACCTCTTCGGCCGCAAGACCGCGTTCGTCGCCGCCTTCCTGATCTTCGGCGCGGCCTCGCTCGGCGCCGGGTTCGCCGCCGACGGCACGCAGCTGATCCTCTGGCGGATCGTGCAGGGAATCGGCGGCGCCTTCATCTTCGCCAACGGGCCCGCGCTGGTCACCGACGCCTTCCCGCGCGAGCAGCTCGGCATGGCGATGGGGACCAACACGATGGTCGCCGCGGTCGGCCTCGTGATCGGCCCGGTGCTCGGCGGCGCGCTCGTCGGGATCTCCTGGCACTGGGTCTTCTGGTTCAACGTCCCCTTCGCGCTGATCGGCGCGCTCTGGGCGGCGGCCGTCCTGCGCGAGCTCGCCACCCCCGACGCCCGGCGCGGCCTCGACATCCCCGGCACGCTCACCTTCGTCGTCGGGCTGACCGGGCTCGTCTACGGGATCTCGCGCGGCGGCATCTCCGGCTGGGACGACACGGCTGTGATCGTCGCCCTCATCGTCGGAGTCCTCCTGCTGCCCCTCTTCGTCGCGATCGAGACGCGCGCGGAGGCCCCGATGCTCGACCTCTCGATCTTCCGCAACCGCCTCTTCGCCGCGGCCACCGCCGCCGCCTTCCTGAACGGGCTCTCCCGCTTCGCCCTGAGGTTCATCTTCGTCTTCTACTACCAGGGAGCGCAGGGGGACGACCCGATCCTGGCCGGTATCAAGCTCGCGCCGAGGGCGGTCGGGATGCTGATCGCCTCGCCGATCGCGGGCGTCTACGCCGACCGCCACGGCTCGAAATACCTGGCCGCGATGGGGATGCTCGTCACCGCCCTCGGCCTCGCCCTGATGACGACGCTCCAGGCCGCGACCGGCTACTGGCTCGGCGGGCTCTACCTCTTCCTGGTCGGGGTCGGCTCGGGGATGTTCAACTCGCCGAACACCGCGGCGATGATGGGCACCGTGCCGACCGAGCGGCGCGGCATCGCGGCGGGCGCGCGGACGATGCTGCAGAACACCGGCGCGGTCGTCTCGATCGCCTTCGTCCTGGCGATCATCACCGCCGCCGTGCCGACGAACGTGCTGTTCAAGATCTTCTCCGGCCTCGCCTCCGGGCTGACCAGCGCCCAGCTCGACCCCTTCATCTCCAACATGCACACCGCGCTCTGGGTCCTCGCCGGGATCTCGGTGCTCGGCGCCGCCGTCTCGATGCTGCGGCCGAGCGAGAAGACCGGCCGGGCCGGGCCGCCGCCCGCCCGCGCCGTGGCGGTCGAGGAGGCGATCGCCGAGGAGATCGAGGCGACGCCATGAAGATCGGCGACGTCGCCAGGCTGGCCGGGGTCACCCCGCGCACGATCCGCTATTACGAGGAGATCGGCCTCCTCCCGGCCCCGGACTCGCGCGAGCCCGGGGCGCATCGCACCTACACCCAGGAGGACGTCGACCGGCTCATCGACCTGATCCGCCTGAAGAACCTCCTCGGCGTCTCCCTCGACGGCCTGAAGGACCTGGTCGAAGCCGAGGACAACCGCGCGGCTCTGCGCCGCGAGTGGCACGAAGGCGTGGAGGACCCCGTCCGCCGGCGCGAGATCCTCGACTCCCTGGACCACCACGCCGAGCGCCAGCTGGAGCTGGTGCGCGCGCGCCGCGACGAGATCGCCGCACTGGAAGCCGAGCTCGTGGACCGTCGCAGGCGCATCCGCAGCCGCCGCCGCGAACTCGACGACGAGCCCGCCACCGCCTGACCTCACCGCCTGGCTGTTCCTTTTGCGCCTCATGGGCGCAAAAGGGAAAGCGGCGGGGTCAGACGCCGGCGGTCTGCTCCTTGAAGTGCTTGGAGAGCATCGTCACCTGGCCCTGGTAGTTGGAGCCGAGGTCGGCGCCGTAGAGGCGCTCGGCCGGCGCCTCCAGCCACTCGAGGCCGAGCTTGCAGACCGGCTGGCGGTGCTCGCCCATGAACGGCACGTCGCGGGCGCGCACCTCGAGCGCCGCGCGGCTGCCGCGCCGCGCCCCGCTCGGGTCGTAGCCGAAGCCGGGGTCGAAGAAGCCCGCGTAGTGGGTGCGGAGCTCCCCCGCGGTCGGGTCGTAGGCCATCATCTCGGCGGCGATCCGCGGCGGGATCGAGACGCCCTCGGCGGAGAGCAGGAGGTAGAAGATCTCCGGCTCGAGCACGATCTTGCCGCCTGCCTCCGGGTAGACCGGATCCCAGTAGTCGCTCCAGCGGTAGGCGCGGACCTTGCCGAGGTCGACCGGCAGACTGTTCTTCTTGGCCCGGTAGCCGACCACGCGGTCGGCGGCGCCGGAGACGTCGAGGCTGAGGAAGAGGCCGTCGGAGACCGCGAGCTCGGACTCCGGGACCGGGTCGGAGTCGAGGTAGACGAGCGGCGACTCGCCCTGCAGCTCGCGGATGCGCGCGTCGCCGAGGCGGACGTCGCCGCGCGCCAGGCGCAGCTGGTTCAGCGAGAGCCCCGTGCGCACCTGGACGGCGAAGGAGCGCGGCACGACCTCGAGGTAGAGGCGCCCCTCGTACCCGGCCTTGATGTCGTCGAAGCGGTTGTGGCGGTCGGTGATCACGCGGGTGAAGACGTCGAGCCGGCCGGTCGAGCTCTTCGGATTGGCGCGCGCGCGGACGTCCTGGGGGAGGGCGAGGCGCTCGATCAGCGGCACCAGGTAGGGGCGGTCGCGCTCGAGCACCGCGCCGTCGCGCAGGTCGACCTTCTGGAAGGCCAGGCCCTCGACCTTTTCCTCGACCGTCGAGTCGACGTCGGGGAGGAAGGAGCAGCGGAGCGCCCAGGCCTCGTCGCCGAGGCGGAGGTCGATGCTGGCGGGCTGGATCGCCTCGGGGCGGATGCGGTACTCGCCGGAGCTGACCCACTCGCGGTCGATCGCCTCGGCCAGCGCCTGCGAAGGGAAGACGCCGCTCGCGCTCTGGGCCTCGCTCATCCAGCGGAGATTATTCGCCGCGCCCCCTCGGTGCCGAGGTGGGGGGCGAGGGCGAACTCCAGCACGTCCGGGATCAGCTTGGCGAGGTCCGCGGCCTCGCCGGCGACCACCCGCCGGCCGAGCAGCGCGGCGACGCCGCCGACCACCGCTTCGTCGGTCGCGGGCGGGACCGGGGCGGCGCCGGGCGGGTCCGGCGCGCCGTCGCGGAGCAGCGGCACGAAGCTCTCGACCGCGGCCTGGTAGCGGTCGTAGATGCCGCGGCCGGCGCGCAGGCCCTCGGCGAGTACGATCGTCGCCAGCGGCGGCTCGCTCGCCAGCGTCGTCAGCAGCGCGGTGACGCCGGCCCGGACGCGCGCCGGCCACTCGGCGGCGGCGTCCTGCGCGCAGGCCTCCACCACCGCCGTGCGGATGCGGTCGACGGCGTGGTCGTAGGCGGTGAGGAAGCACTCGTCCTTGCTGTCGAAGTGCTTGTAGAAGTCACTCTTGGAGACCGCGGCGCGCCGGCCGATCATCGACACCGTGGTTTTCTGATAGCCGACGTCGGCGAGCGTCAGGATGAGCGCCGAGATCAGCCGCTCGCGCTGGTTGCGCGCGACGAACTCGGGTGACAAGCCGTGACGGCCACGCGGCAGGCGGTCCATGCGGTCAGAGTGTGACATCGCGGAGTCACATTCGCACCTACTTCTCGGTCACCTTTTTCCTACATCACGGTACGGAGAAGTCACGAAGGAGGCGAGCTCGGGGAGGAGGTCGGTGGCCGTGTGGGCGGCGTCCCGGCGGGCCTCGCGCTGGAGGATCCAGACCGTGCCGCCGACGAGCGCGTCCTCGAGCGTCGCGGGCCGCCCCGGCCGGGCGGGCGCGGCCGCCCGCAGGCGGGCGATGAAGCCTTCGAGCGCCGCCTCGTAGCGGGCGGCCGCCTCGGGGCCGGCGGCGGGCGCCTCGACCAGGCACAGCTTCGCCTCCGCCGGGTGGGCGGCGATGAACTCCAGGAGCGCGCGCAGGCCGGCTTCGGTGCGCACCTCCCACGCCTCGTCGGCGAGCGGCTCGCAGGCCGCGGCGATCTGGGCTTCCGCCTCGGTCAGCGCCAGGTCGAACGTGGCGAGGAAGAGCTCCTCCTTGCCGGAGAAGTTGTCGTAGAGCGTCTTGCGCGCGACGTGGGCGCGGCGCACGACGTCGGCGATCTTGGTCGCCTCGTAGCCCTGCTCGGCGCAGAGCTCGGCCATCGCATCGATCATCCGCCGTCGCTTGTGGGCGGCGATGAACTCCGGGGGGATCTGCGGCCGGGTCGCGCTCACGGGTGCTCCCGAATTCGATTGGGGAGCATGGCCGGAAGGATACCCAGTATCAGCAAATTCGTGCTCCGATCAACAATTCTTATGGTACGGTGCGAAAACACGGATCGTCTCGTTTAGGAACGAACAGATTTCCCGAGCACCCGCCCGGGCGGCGTCTCAATTCCTACACGACAGTCTCTTGGTCTCATCCGACGGAAATCAGATCAACCAAGGTCTCCTGTTGGCGGCGCTGCGGGACGAATGGCCCGAGGACCTGATCCAGGCGGCGGCGGAGATGCTGTCCGACAGCGAAAGCCGCTTCCCGTCCGGGCCGCGCCGACTGCCGGGCGACCTGGTCCGGGCGATCCAGCGCGAGCGCCTGCTGGTCGGCATGCTGCGCGCCCTCTCCGAGCTGGGCTACCGCTCGACCAACGTCCAGGACGTGATCGAACGGGCGGGCGTGTCCCGGCCCACCTTCTACGAGCACTTCGCCAACAAAGACGACTGTTTCCTCGCCGCCTTCGACACGTGCGCCGCACGACTTCGTGACCGAATCGCGGCGGCGGCGGAGGAGGGCGGCGACATCTGGCGCGATCGCCTTCGCAGCGGCTTCAACGCCCTGCTCGCCTTCGCCGCCAGCGAGCCCGAGGCGGCGCGCATGGTGATCGTCGAGGCCCGCGCCGCCAACCCGGACGCCGCCCGGCGCCGCGTCGCCCTGCTCGACTACTTCGCCTCCTGCATCGACGCCAAAGTCCGCGAGCTCCTTCCCGGCGGCACCACCCACTCGACGGTGACCGCCTCCGGCGTCGTCGGCGGCGTCGAATCCCTGCTCTACGCGCGCCTCAACAAGAACCAGATGGACGACCTTCCGGCGCTCCTCCCCTCGCTGATGTACTTCGCCGTCCTGCCCTACGAAGGGCACCTGGCGGCGAGCGAGGAGCTCGGGTTGAAGACGACCTGAGGGCTGGGGCCTTTCGACACGGACGCAGGGGTGGCGGCCGGCGCGGCCGTCTCGTCCACGACCCTGGCTGGCTGTGGCCGTGGCCGAGACGGCCGGGTATGAAAGGTGTGACGAGACTCGCAAGTCGTGCGGGAGACGCCCGGAACGTCACGGTTCCGCGCGTGTTGAACAACACTGACCTCCACGCTGCAAGCATTTCCGGGGCCATAGCACCGGAAATGCTTGCAGCGCGTCCTCGGGCCCTACTCAGACCTTTGCTGTGGTGCGAAAGTGGCTCTATACGCCACCAAGTCCCCACAGCATCGCGGTCACAGCCAGCCAGGAGCGCGATGAGAGCCCAGGATCCTTCTGGGACTGTCACCTCACTACGGTTCCCCCGTGAACCCCCACCACCTCATCGCCCCCGGCTCGAGCGAGTTCCTGCTCTTCGCGGTGACGCCTCCGCGGCTGTCGACCGGTCCGGGGGAGGCGGCGGAGATCGCTCGGGTGACGCTGGAGCGGTTGCGGCCGTTGGGTCTCGATGGGCTGGTGCTTTATGACATCGACGACGAGAGCGATCGGAATCCGGCGGAGCGGCCGTTTCCGTTTTTGCCGACGATGGACCCGGCGGAGTATCTGGTCCGCGATCTTGGTGGGCTGGAGGTGCCGGCGGTGGTCTATCGCGCGGTGGGCAAGTATCGGGAGGATCGGCTCCGCTCCTGGCTCGAGGAGCAGGATCCCGCGCGGGTCCTGACGGTGCTCGTCGGGGCGTCATCGCGGGAGAAGGCCGTCCACACTCGCTCGCCCGCGCCTACGAGCTGCGCCGGGAGGTGCGGCCGGAACTGGAGCTCGGCGGGTCGCGATCGCCGAGCGGCACGCGCGCCAGGGCGACGAGCACCTGCGGCTGATCGCCCAAGCAGGCGATGGGCTGCTCGTTCTTCATCACCCTGATCGTCTACGACGTCAACGCGGCCAAGGACCTGATCTCCGACTACCACCACGAGTGCGTCGCGCGGGGCCTCGCGCCGGTGCCGATCGTCCCGAGCTTCTCGGTCTGTGGGTCGCTCAAGACGCTCGAATTCCTCCGCTGGCTCGGCGTGACCGTCCCGCGATGGATCGAGAACGAGCTGCGCCACGCCGACGACACGCTCGAGGCGTCCTACGAGCAGGCGGTCGCGACGGCGCTCGACCTGGTCGCCTTCTGCCGGCGGCTCGAGGTCCCGTTCGGGCTGAACGTCGAAAGCGTCTCGATCCGCAAGGCCGAGATCGAGGCATCGGTGCGGCTCGCCGCCCGCCTCGGGGTCGAGCTGCGCCGCCCGGCGCGCTCGTAGGCCGCCCCTGCGCGCCCGACGCCTCAGGGAGCGGGCGTGCCGCTCAGCTCGCGGCGCACGACCGGCGCCACCTCGGTGCCGAAGAGCTCGATCGAGCGCATCACGTCGGCGTGGGGGAGGGTGCCGACGCTGAACTGGATCAGGAAGCGGTCGTGGCCGAAGATCGAGTGCTGGTGGAGGATCTTCTCGGCCACCTCGGCGGGGGAGCCGACGAGGTTGGCGCCTTCGACGTCGCGGCTCGCCTCGAAGGCGGCGCGGGTCATCGGCGGCCAGCCGCGCTCGCGGCCGATCCGGTCCATCATGCGGGCGAAGGCGGGGAAGGCGATGTCGGCGGCATCATGTGACCGCGCCGCGACGAAGCCGTGCGAGTTGATGCTGAGCGCGGGGGGCGCCGCGCCCGCCTCGGCCGCGGCGGCGGCGTGCAGCTCGGCGAAGGGCTTGAAGCGCGCCGGTTGGCCGCCGATGATCGCCAGCGCCATCGGCAGGCCGAGGCGGCCGGCGCGGATCGCCGACGCGGGCGAGCCGCCGACCGCCACCCACACGGGCAGCGGATCCTGGAGCGGCCGCGGGTAGACGCCGCGGCGGTCGATCGGCGGCCGGTGTCGTCCCTCCCAGGTGACCTCGGTCGCGGCCCGCACCGCCAGCAGCAGCTCGAGCTTCTCGGAAAAGAGCTCGTCGTAGTCGTCCAGGTCGTAGCCGAAGAGCGGGAAGGACTCGACGAAGGACCCGCGCCCGGCCATGATCTCGGCGCGGCCGCCGGAGAGGAGGTCGAGCGTGGCGAAGTCCTGGAAGACGCGGACCGGGTCGTCGGAGCTGATCACCGAGACGGCGCTGGTGAGGCGGATGCGCTCGGTGCGCTCGGCGGCGGCGGCCAGCGCCACGGCGGGAGCGGAGACGGCGAAGTCGGGGCGGTGGTGCTCGCCGACGCCGAAGACGTCGAGGCCGACCTGGTCGGCGAGCTCGATCTCCTCGATCAGGTCGCGCAGGCGCCGCTCGGCGTCGACCACCGGCCCGCCCTCGACCTCGGGCGTGAGCTCCGCGAAGGTGTAGACGCCGAGTTCCACTCGACGCGAGATCTTAGGTAGGTCAAGATGCCGGGCCATGGTCGGCGAACGCAGCGAGGACGGATTCGCCGCGCTCACCCTCGAAAGCGACGCGCGCGGCGGGCTGGTGGCCGTCTTCGTCCCGGAGGCGGGGATGATCTGTTGTTCGCTGCGGCACCGCGGCGAGGAGCTGCTCGGGCAGCGGCGCGGGCTGCGCGCCTACGTCGAGCGCCAGGCGACGATGGGGATCCCGTTCCTCCACCCGTGGGCGAACCGGCTCGGCGCCGACCGCTTCGAGCTCGCCGGGCGGCGCGTCGACCTCACCCTGCCCGACCTGCCGCTGAAGCGCGAGGAGAACGGCCTGCCGATCCACGGCCTGCTCGCCGCGGCGCCCGGCTGGCGGGTGGAGCGCCACGTCGAGCTGGACGGCGGCGGCGCCCTGGCGGCGAGCTTCGACTTCGGCGCCTACCCCCGCCTGCTCGAGGCCTTCCCCTTCCCCCACCTGGTGGAGATCGAGGCGACCCTGCTCGAGGGCTCGCTGGAGATCGCGACCACGGTCACCGCCACCGGCGAGGCCGCGGTGCCGATCGCCTTCGGCTTCCATCCCTACCTGCGGCTGCCGCGGGTGCCGCGGACGGACTGGATCCTGCGGGCGCCGGTCCGCGAGCGCCTGCGCCTCGACGAGCGGGGCCTGCCGACCGGCGAGCGCGAGCCGACCGCGATCGAGCCCGCCCCGCTCGGCCGGCGCACCTACGACGACGCCTTCCTCGCTCCCCCGCCCGGCACCGCCTTCGTCCTCGAGGGCCCCGACCGCCGGATCGAGCTGCGCCTGGACAGCGGCTACCCCTTCACCCAGATCTTCGCCCCGCCCGACACCGACGCGGTCGCGATCGAGCCGATGACCGCCCCCACCAACGCCCTCCTCGACGGCGGCCCCGGGCTGACCTTCGTCCCGCCCGGCGAGACCTTCGGTGCGGCTTTCTCGATCCAAGTTTTCGAGAGTTGACACATTCTGCGCGCCACGCGCGCGCATTTTCTCCCTAGCGTCGTTGCCATGGTCCTCCCCGCCACCCGCAACGAGACCTTGGCGACCGACGCCCACCTGTACCCTTTACTTCTCTTGCCAAGAGTAAAGGGACAGACGAAGGTTTCCACCAAGCACCAGGTGACGCTCCCGGTCGGCGCCCTGCGCGACGCCGGGGTCCAGCCCGGGGACGTCCTCAAGGTCGAGGCCGACGGCGCCGGGCGGCTCGTGCTGACCCGCGTCGAGGAGCTGGTCAGCCGCTACAGCGGCCGGCTGGCGACCGGGGGTCGGCTGGGCAAGGCGGTGGAAGGGCTGCGTGAGGAGTGGCGGTAGCGCTGGACACCGCCGCCGTGGTCGCCTTCCTCGACCGCGACGATGCGCTGCATCGCTCGGCCGACGCGGCGATCCGCAAGCTGATCGCGACGAATCGCTTCATCGCCTCCGCGGTGACGTTCGCCGAGGTGCTCGCCGGCGCCCACCTCCAGCATCACGACGAGGCGGTGGTCCGCGGATTCTTCGCGGAGTTGGTGGAGATCCTGCCGGTCGACGCCGCGACCGCCGAGCGCGCCGCCAGCCTGCGCGCCGCCCACAGGTCGCTGCGCATGCCCGACGCGCTGATCCTCGCGACCGCGGACGCCCACCCCGACGTCGACGCGATCCTCACGGGCGACGCCGGCTTCAGATCGGTCCGCGGGCTCGGCTGCCGGGTGAAGCTGCTGCGCTGACCGGGCGCGGCGGGGAGCCGCGAAGCGCGGCTGCACGACCCGTTGCGGGCCCGCGGCCGGCTGATCTGCTCGCGGGGCTTCGCTCACCATCGGTGAATGCGCCTGGTTCGTGGAATCGGCGCCTTGGGGCTGGTCGTCGCCGCCCTCCTCGCGCCCGCGCACGCCGCCGCGTCGGCCGTGCAGGTCGCCGCCCTCCAGTCGGCCCTGCAGAGCCTGCGGTTCTACAGCGGCTTCGTCGACGGGATCGAGGGGCCGCTCACCCGGGCCGGGATCCGCGCCCTGCAGCGGCGGGACGGACTGCGGGTCGACGGGATCGTCGGGCCCGAAACCAGGCGGGCGCTGGGCTGGCGCGGCAGGCCGGGCCTCGGCAGCCGCGTGATGCGCTACGGCGACCGAGGCTGGGACGTGGCGGCGCTCCAGTTCCTGCTGCAGCGCGCCGGGCAGGGGGCCGGCCGGGCCGACGGCCTCTTCGGGCCGCTGACCCGGGCGGCCGTCGTGCGCGCCCAGGAAGCGGCGGGCATCGTCGCCGACGGGCTGGCCGGCCCGGTCACGATCCGCTCGCTCCGCTCCGGGCCCGCGGGGGGTGGCGAGGTGCCGCCCACGGGCCCGGTGCGGTTCCTGCGACCGGTCCCCGGCCCGATCGGCGACCCCTTCGGCGCCCCGCGCGACGGCTACACCCACACCGGCATCGACATCCCCGATCCGGAAGGCACCCCGATCGGCGCGGCCGGCGTGGGGACCGTCATCTACGCCGGCTACAACGGCGGCGGCTACGGCAACCTCGTCGTCATCCAGCACCGCCTCGGCTACACCAGCTGGTACGGGCACATGTCCACGATCACCGCCTACGTCGGCGAGGACGTGGTGGGCGGGACGCGGATCGGCTACGTCGGCCAGACCGGCGACGCGACCGGTCCCCACCTGCACTTCGAGGTCCGCCACTACGACACCCCGATCGACCCGGCGCCACTACTCCTCGCGACCGTCGCCGCGCGCCCGGCGACGAGCGCCGGCCACGCCCCCTCGGGTGGCTGCGACGGCCTCAACCGCGGCCCGCACGGCGACTGGATCGCGGGCGAGCGCCTCTGCGAGGGAGCTCCTTCTGCGGCGCACGAAAAAGGGCGGCCCGGAGGCCGCCCTTTCGCGCAACCGTCGCTCGCGGCTATTCGCCGGTCGCGGTGAAGGAGAACGAACCCAGGGATTCGCCCGCCTTGATGTGGTCGTTGGCCACTTTTTCGGCGGCGATTTTCTTCGCCGTCGCTTCGATTTCGTCTTTGTTCGGCGTTTTGCCTTCTTTTTCGGCTTTTTGCTGGAGTTCTGCCCCCACTTTTCCGGCGACCGCGCCTTCGTAGACCTTCACGAAGCCCTCGAGGACTTCGGCGGCCACCGGCTGGATCACGCTGGTCGCGGTGATGCTCACCGTGCGGGTGGCCGGGCTCGGCGTGTTGCCGGTGATCGTCAGGTCGGCGATCGAGCTGCGGCCCAGGTTGCCGACGTTGAGCGGCTTTTTGCCCGGTTCGGTTTCGACGTTCGATTCGCCGTTCACTTCGACCGTGGCGGTCTTCGCGGCGAGGTCGACGCCGATCGAGCCGAGCGTGATCGTGGTCGACAGGTTTTCGGTCGCGCTTTTCGGCAGGATCTGCACCAGCTTGATGCCGCCGGCGCTGTTGACCTGGCCGCTCGTGCCCAGCGGCGAGATCGTGCCGCCGCTGATGCCGGAGCTGTAGGTCGTGCCGTTGACGCTCGTCGGGCTGATCGTTTCCACTTTCACGCCGACGTCGGCGAGCTTCTTGAGCAGGCCTTCGTCGCCGGCATAGGTCAGCGTGCCGGTCGCGAGGACGTTGTCGGTGGTCGGTTCGATCTGCGTGGCGGTCTTGCCGAGGACCATGTTGGCCTTGAAGGCGGGGTTGACCTTGACCGTCTTGACGATCGTCTTGTCCTTCTTCTTGACCTTGACCTTGACCGGCTTCGGGGTCAGCTTCTTGTTCAGCGCCTTGGCACCGGCCCCGGTCAGCTTGACGTTCTTCGCCGCGATGCTGTTGCCGAAGCCGAGGCGGGCCGAGGAGAGGCCGCCGAGCTTGGCGAGCTTCACCTTCTTGCCGCCGATGCTGGCGGTGACGGATTTGGCGGTGGTGTTGATTTCCAGCGCCTTCACGGCGACGGACTTCTTGCCCCACTTGATCTTCAGGCCGCCGCTGTGGGTGATCGTGCCCGAGCCGGTGGTCGGTTCGACCGAGCCGCCGGTGACGGTGAACGTCGCCTTGGTGCCCTTGACCTTGGCGGGCTTGATCGCCGTGATCTTGATGCCGGCCTTCTTGGCCTTCTTGTTGAAGCCGCTGTTGAGGGTGAGCGTGGTGCTGCCGCTTGCGATCGGATTGGACGCGGCGGACGCGAGCGGCGCCAGGGCCAGCATCGCGGTGAGGGCCGCGGCCACGATTGCGACCGGCAGCATCCATCCCCTGGCCCTGCCGAGCCGGGTCGATTCAGACATATATTCCTCCAAATTGCGTTTGCCGCCCCCTGCGGTGCCGTCAGGCGACTTACGGCAAGTCGGTTGGTCGAAGCCTATTGCCGGCTCCTGGCCCGAACAACCCCGACCGGGGCCGCTGGTTGCGGTCTCCCAAATCGCCCGGCGCGGTGGCGCAATATCCTGCTGGGCATGGCGACGACTCCTGACTCCTCCGCCGAGGAGGCCCACCGCACGATCGCGCCGCTCGTCGGGCCCGACGACGAGCGCGTCGTCACCGACTCCGGGATCGAGATCGAGACGCTCTACGACGAGGGCGATGTCGCGCCCGGCCTCGAGGAGCGGCTCGGCAGGCCCGGCGCGCCCCCCTTCACCCGCGGC
>DASZUW010000433.1:0-4345 GCA_035547475.1 Solirubrobacterales bacterium | reverse complement strand
TGTCCCTGAGCGTCTTCCCCTGGGAGATCTCGATCGAGGCGGGCGGCGCCGCGGCAACCTCCGGCGGCCCTTCGCCCGGTCCGCCCGCCGACTCGCGCCTGAACCGCCTCGCCTGCGAGGTGACGACCGTGACCGCGATCGGCTCGCGCGCCCGGATCGGCCTCGCCGCCCCCGAGCCCCTCGTCGCCGAGATCACCGCTGAGTCGGCGGCCCGCCTCGACCTCCGCCCGGGCTCCCGCGTCGTCGCCGTCTGGAAGGCGACCGCCACGCGCCTGATCGCCGACTGACGGGTCAGCCGGTGGGACCGAAGCGCTCGGTGCGGATGCGGTCGGGCGAGTAGCCCGTGGCGAGGAGCATCTGGCTGATCGACTCGACGAATCCGTCCGAGCCGCACACGAATGCGAGCCCGGAGTCGAACCCCTCGGCGGCGAGGAGGCCGGGGAAGATGCGGCCGAGCTGGACGCGGGGGAGGCCTTCGATCGGGACGCCCTCGAGCTCGCGGGTGAGGGCGACGATCGCGTCGTCGCCGAGCTCGTCCGCGTAGATGACTTCGCGCCGCGTGCGGGCCGAGTAGAGGAGGCGCATCGGCAGGTCGGGCGCGGTGCGGCGACGGTGGCGCAACATGCACATCAGGGGCACGACGCCGGAGCCGCCGCCGACCAGCAGCACCGGCTCCTCGCCCCGCCAGACGAAGTAGGAGGCGAAGGGGCCACGGACCTCGACCTGGTCGCCCTCGACGAGGACGTCGTGGAAGTAGGTCGAGACCTCGCCGCCGTCGAGCCGGTCGACGGTCAGCTCGACGACGCCCTCGTCGAGCGGCGAGGAGGCGATCGAGTAGGAGCGCTCGGCCCGGTAGCCGTCCGGCGCGGTGAGGCGCACGTCGTAGTGCTGGCCCGGCAGGTGCGGGATCCACATCGGCGGGCGCAGGCGGAAGGTCTTGGTCCGCGGCGTCTCGACGCGGATCCGCTCGACTTCGGCGATCTGCCAACGGCCCGGCGCGCGCTGTGAGACCGCGGTCAGTCCGTCCAATAGCGCTCCTCTTTCCACGGGTCGCCGTGGTTGTTGTAGCCGTTGGCCTCCCAGAAGCCGGGCTCGTCGTGGTCGGTGATCCGCAGGCCGCGGACCCACTTGGCGCTCTTCCAGAAGTAGAGGTGCGGGACGAGGAGGCGGGCCGGGCCGCCGTGCTCGCGGGGGAGCGGGGCGCCCTCGTGCTCGGTGACGACCCAGGCGCGGCCGCCGGTCAGCTCCGCCAGCGGCAGGTTGGTGGTGTAGCCGCCGAAGGAGTGGGCCATCGAGAAGGCGCCCTGCGGGCGGGCCGCTTCGAGCAGCAGGTCGACCGAGACGCCGCGGAAGGTGGTGTCGAGCTTCGACCACTTCGTGACGCAATGGATGCCGCAGGGCACGTCTTCGGCGGGAAGCTGCCCGAATTCGTCCCAGCTCCACTCGAGCTCCTCGTCGACCATGCCGTCGATGCGGAAGCTCCACTCGCTCGGCTCGACGTGGGGGGTGGGGCCGGCGGTGAGGACCGGGAAGCCGCGCTCCAGGTACTGGCCGGGCGGGAGTCGGTCGGCGCCGGGGCCGTGCGGCTTGCCGATGAACCCGCGCGAGACGAACCGAGGCTCTTCACTCGCCATGTGACGAGCCTAGCGCGCGCTCGGCCTCGAGCAGCTCCTTCGGCACGTTGACGTTGAGGAACGCGCGTGCGGGGTCGCCGAAGCCCGCCAGCTCCGCGTCGCCGAGGAGTCGAGGGGAGAGCGCCGCGACCGTGCGGCGCAGCGGCTCCTCGCGCGCGAGCGCGGCGTCGAGCCGGGGCAGGAGCTCCGGCGTCCAGCGCGCCAGAAGCGGCTGCGGGTCGCCGCCGGGCGCGGGGACGACGAGCGGCTCCGGCGCCTCGGCCAGCGCGCGCAGCAGCGCCGGCGGGGCGAAGGGGAAGTCGCAGGCGACGACGACGAGCGGCCGGCCGGCGTGCCGCAGCGCCGCGACGATCCCGGCGAGCGGGTGCGTCGGCTCCTGCGGCTCGGTCACGACCTCGACGCCGTCGATCGCACGCAGGGCGGTGGAGGGCTTGGCGACGACGAAGGCATCGATGCCGGCGGCCGCCAGGGCTGCGAGGGGGTAGGAGATCAGCGGTCGGCCGGCCAGCTTGGCGGTCGCCTTCGCGCCGCCGAGGCGGCTGCCGCGCCCGCCCGCGAGCACCGCGCCGAGCGCCCGCCCCCCTCCGCAGCTCGTCCTTATGCCGACATGTCCGGCAGAAGGGACGGCGGACGGGGTGCGTTCCGGATCCACCGGGCGAGTGTCGCAGGGCCGAGTACGACAGGCTGTGCGCGTGGCGAAGGCGATCGAGATCGAGGCGGCGCGGCGCGAGGTGCTCGCGCGGGCGTCGCTGATGCCGGTCGAGGAGGTCGGCCTCGGTGACGCGCTGGGGCGCCGGCTGGCCGTCGATGCGGTCGCCGACTCCCCCTTTCAGCCGTTCGACAACTCGGCCATGGACGGTTTCGCCGTGCGGGCCGCGGACGTCGCCGGGGCAAGCGCCGCCTCGCCGGTGGCGCTGAGGATCGTCGACGAGTCGCGCGCCGGCGCGCCGGCGACGCACGCGGTCGGCGCGGGCGAGGCGATCGCGATCTCGACCGGCGCGATGCTCCCGGACGGCGCCGACGCGGTGGTCCGCGTCGAGGACACCGAGCGGGCGTCGCCCGCGCCGGACGATTCCGGCGCCGGCGCGTCGGCAGGCTCCGCGGTCACGGGGAAGGGGCCGGGCGACATCGTCGGCGGGCGGGTGCTCGTGCGGGCTTCGGTGGGCGCCGGCGACAACGTCCGCCGGGCCGGCGAGGACATCGCGGCCGGCGAGACCGTGCTGCGGGCCGGGGCCGAGCTGGGGGCGGCGGAACTGGGCGCGCTCGCGACGATCGGCCTCGACCCGGTGGCGGTGCGGCGGCGGCCGCGGGTCGCGGTCCTCACCAGCGGCGACGAGCTGACGCCGCCGGGTCGGCCGCTGGGGCCGGGCGGCATCCGCGACTCCAACTCGCGCACGGTGCCGGCGCTGGCGCGGCTGGCGGGCGCCGAGGTCGTCTCCGTCGACTGGACGCCGGACGAGCCGGCGGCGACGCGGGCCGCGCTCGGGCGGGCGCTCGAGGCCGACGTGGCGGTCGTCTGCGGCGGCGTCTCGGTCGGCGAGCACGACCACGTCAAGGCCGCGCTCGCGGAGCTCGGCGCCGCGCAGGTCTTCTGGCGGGTGGCGCTGAAACCGGGTGGCCCGACCTGGTTCGGCACCCGCGGCGCGACGCTTGCCTTCGGCCTGCCGGGCAACCCGGTGTCGGCGATGGTCACCTTCCTCAGCTTCGTGCGGCCGGCGCTGATCGCGATGGCGGGCGGCGACCCGGCGACGCGGCGGACGCGGGCGCGGCTCGGCGCCGACTACGAGAAGCCGACCGACCGCGCCCACGCCGTCCGCTGTCGGCTGGAGCTGGACGAGCGCGGCTGGGTCGCCTGGCCGCTGCCGCGCCAGGGCTCGCACGTCCTCACCTCGATGCTCGCCGCCGACGCGCTGGCGCTCGTCCCCGCCGCGGTCGCCCGCGTCGCCGCCGGGGAGACGGTCGAGGTCGAGCTGCTCGACCGCCCATCTAACATGGGCCGATGACCGTCACCGTCCGCCTCTTCGCGATCCTGCGCGAGCGCGCCGGGAGCGATTCGGTCGAGATCGAGCTGCCCGAGGGCGCCACCGTCGGCGACGCCTTCGCGTGCCTCGCCGACGCCCCGGGGCTCGCCGAGCTGGTCGGCCGCCTGCCGCTGCGGATGGCGGTGAACCGCGAGTACGCGGGCGAGGAGACGGCGATCCGCGCGGGCGACGAGCTGGCGCTGATCCCGCCGATCTCCGGCGGCGCCGCCGCCCGCACGCGCGCCTTCGTCACCGAAGAGCCACTGGATGCCGGCGAGCTCTCGGCGTCGGTCGGGGACGCGGGCGCGGGGGCGATCGTCACCTTCCAGGGCGTGACCCGGGAGGTCGCGAGCCTCGACTACGAGGCCTACCGCGAGATGGCCGAGGAGCGGATCGCGACGATCCTCGCCGAGTGCGCCGAGCGCCACGGCCTGCTCGCCGCGGCCGCCGCCCACCGGGTGGGCGAGGTCGCGCGCGGCGAGCCCGGCGTCGTCGTCGCCGTGTCCGCGGGCCACCGCGAGGAAGCGTTCGCCGGCGCCCGCGAGGCGATCGGCCGGATCAAGGCCGAGGCGCCGATCTGGAAGCGCGAGCTCGACGCCGCGGGCGCCGGCACCTGGGTTCCCGGCGAGCCCGCCCCGCACCAGGAGCCCGCCCGTTGACGGGCCGAAAACTCAAGTATGGCTTGAGTTT
>DASZUW010000432.1:0-9801 GCA_035547475.1 Solirubrobacterales bacterium | reverse complement strand
AGCA
Organism: Solirubrobacterales bacterium; assembly: GCA_035547475.1. Classification (GTDB taxonomy): domain Bacteria; phylum Actinomycetota; class Thermoleophilia; order Solirubrobacterales; family 70-9; genus VAYN01. Next base: position 9,797 of record DASZUW010000432.1, on the reverse strand, counting down.
CGTCGCGTTCTGCGCCGGGGGGCTCCTGCCGCGCGACTCCGAGCGCGATCCGGAGCGAGATCGCGAACTTACCTTCGGCCCGCTTCGCGCGACCCTCGATGCCCTCGCCGATCGTCCCGAGACGCGGCTGACCTACCTCTCCTCGGGCGGCACCATCTACGGGGAGCCGGCGCACGTGCCGGTGAGAGAGGAGGACCCCGCCGAGCCGACCTCCGTCTACGGCCGTCACCACCTCGACTGCGAGCGCGAGATCGACGCCGCGCGACGCGAGCACGGCCTGCGGGCACGCGTCCTGCGTTGCTCCACGGTCTACGGCGAGCACCAACGGCCCGACCGCGGACAGGGCGCGATCGTTACGTTTCTTCATCGCATCGAACGTGAATTGCCCATCGAGCTCTTCGGCGGCGAGTCGACGATCCGCGACTACGTGTACGCGCGCGACATCGCCCGCACCGTCCTGTTCTCCGGAATCCAGGAGGACGGCCCGGACCTGCTCAACGTCGGCAGCGGCGAGGGCACCTCGCTGGAGGAGGTGTTGGAGCTGACGGAAGCCCAGGTCGGGCGACCGGCGGTGGTCCACAAGCACGCCGAGCGTGCTTTCGACGTCCATCGGATAGTGCTCGACGTCGAGCGCCTGAGGACTTGGAGCGGGTTCGAACCGACCCCGTTGGCGACCGGCGTCGCCCGCACCCACGCCTGGCTGAAGGAGCTTGACGGCGATGGCTGAGCGCATCCCGGTGCTCTACCTGGCGCCCTGGATCATCTACGGCGGTAGCGACAAGAACACGATCGACTGGTTCCGCTGGATCGACCGCGAGCGCTTCGCGCCGTATCTGATCACGACCCAGCCTTCGCCCAACCCGATGATCGGCGAAGTCGCCGATTACGCGGAGGAGGTCTGGGTGCTGCCGGACCTGATGCCCGCCGAGCGGATGCCGGAGTTCATCTTCGACTTCATCGAGGCGCGCGGTATCCAGGTGATCCACCTGATGAACTCGCGGATCGGGTTCGACCTGTTGCCCGACCTCGCGAGCCTCACGGCGCCGCCCGGGGTCGTCGTCCAGCTCCACGTCGAGGAGGAGGACCGCTCGGGCTACGTCCGGTACGTCACGACGCGCTACGGGAACCTCGTCGATCACTTCTCGACCTCGAACCAGCACGTCGCCGACGCGGTCCACGGGTATGGCGTGCCGCGCGACAAGATCAGCGTGATCTACACCGGCGTCGACGCCGAGGAGGAGTTCGGCCCCGACGCGCACGCGGCCGGCAAGACGCCGGGCGCGGACGACGGCGACGTGTTGCGGATCCTCTTCGCCGCGCGTCTGACCGACCAGAAGGACCCGTTGCTGGCACTCGAGGTCGCCGCGGGACTACGCGACGACGACGTCGCCTTCCGCCTCCACATGGTCGGCGAGGGCGACCTCGAAGACGAGGTGAGGAGGCGGATCGGGGAGCTCGACCTCGGTGAGTTGGTCCGGATGCATCCGCCCACCCCGGGCCTGCAGGACTGGTATGCGGACTGCGACGTCCTCCTGCTGACCAGCAAATTCGAGGGTATCCCGTGCGTCCTCTTCGAGGCGATGGCGATGGGCATGCCGATCGTCGCGCCGGCCCTGCCGCCGATCAAGGAGCTGTTGCACCGCGAGGACGACGGTCTCGTCGACCGGGGGCGTGGGGCCGCGGGATACGTCGAGGCCCTCACCGCCCTGGCCGACCGGGAGCACCTCGACGCGGTCGGGGCGCAGATGCGCGACCGCGCCAAGCATCGGTTCTCGGTCCGCGAGATGGCGGCCCTGCACGAGGAGATCTACGCCGAGATCGCCGCCGGCCTGCCGCGGCGGGAGCGCGAGGTCGCGACCCTGCCCGAGCCGATCCGTTTCCCGGGCCGTCCGCTCGGCGGCCATCCGCCGGTCTCGGTCGTGATCCCCCATTACAACCAGGCGCGGTTCCTGGTCGAATGCGTCGAGTCGATCGAGGCCCAGGATTACCCCGAGATCGAGATCGTGGTGGTCGACGATGCCTCCACCGAGGAGGGGACCGCAGCCGTCCTCGATCAGCTCGACGCGCGCGAGCGGGTGCGGGTGCTCCGGTTGACCGAGAACGGGGGCCCGAGCCGGGCTCGCAACGAAGGGCTTGCGCTCTGTTCCGGCGCCTACGTGCTGCCGGTCGACTCCGACAACCTGCTGCTGCCGGAGGCGGTGGGCAAGCTCGTCGCCCAGCTCGAGGCGGCGCCCGAGGACGTCGGCTTCGTCTACCCCAACGTCCAGTACTTCGGCAACCGCGAGGACTACTACGAGGCGCCGGAATACAACCTCTACGACCTCCTCCACGGCAACTACTGCGATACCTGCTCGCTGCTCGACCGCCGCATCTTCGATGCGGGCGTCCATTACCGCGAGGAGATCCGGCTCGGCCACGAGGACTGGGAGTTCGTCCTGCGTCTCGCCGCCCACGGGGTCAAGGGCGAACCGGCGAAGGGGCGGACGGTACTCTACCGCAAGTGGGGCTTCAACCGCTCCGACATGGTGGACCACGCGGCCGACGATTTTCGCGAGGTATTCCTGGCCGAGAACTCTCCCTTCCTCGGGCGGGAAGCCAAGATCAAGGCGGCCGAATCTCCCGCCCTCTCGGTGGTGGCGATGCGCCCCGTCGACCCGGCGCCCGACCCTGGCCTGCAGAGCTGCATCGACCTCGAGCTCGTGCCGGCCGAGGACGACGTGGCCACCGGGTTGGTCGCGGCCCGAGGTCCTTACGTCGCGGTGACCGAAGGCTCCGGCGCCGAGCTGCTCGCCGACCGCGCCTTCTGCGAGCGGGTGTTGCGGCGCTTCGAACTCGGGGGCGACAAACTCGACGCGATCGTCCTCGCTGATGTCGGGGCGGAAGGAAGGTTCGCGTTCCGGTCGCTGACCGCGGACGACTCTCCGGACGAGCCGGTCCCGCACACGGTCATCTGGCGGCGGACGCTGGAGCGCGAGCTGCCGTCCGGCCTGCACGCCGATCCCGAGGCTCCGGCCCGGTCCCTGGCGCGGATGCTCTCCGGGGCCGGGATGCAGATGGAGTGGCGTCACGCATCCGGGCCGGCGGCGGGGATCCGGGGCGAGGCGAACCCGCCGGAGGATTGGCGCGAACTGCCCGCCGATTCCGCCATGGTCGACGATCCCTTCGGCAAGCGGGCGGCGGCGAAGCCGCTGATCCCGGGGGAGGGGGAGTACCGGGTCCGGCGCTGGGAGGACACCCCGACCTGGATCCCGCCGCTCTCGACCGTTCTGGTCCGCCGGCGCGCACACATCGGCAGCCGTTGGCTGGTCACCAACGGCTGGATTCCGCCGAGCTTCGAACTCGACCACTTCCTCGGCGTGCTGCGAGCCACGGGCGTCCAGGGGACGAAGATGATCGTTCGGGTCGGCGACACCTTCAAGGCGCTTGCCCGTGACGAATGGGCGGACCTTCCCGCCGATGCGCTCGAGCTCGGTTATGCCGAGGAGGCGCCGCTACCGGGCCTGGACGGTCTCGCGTTGGCTGCCCATCGTGGGACCGGAGAGCACCTCCTGGTGACGATGCCCGACGATCCGCTCATCGGATCGGTGGACGTGATCGACCAACTTGGTTTCATGGAGCCCTTTCCGATGCGCCCGCGGACCTCGCCGGAGTCGGCTCGCCCGCTGGGACTGCGGCCACTGCTCAAGTCGCTCGACCAGGAGGCGCGGCGCCACCGCCACTCGATCGGCGCGCCCGCGGGAGAGCTCCTGGCCGAGCTCGGCGCCGCCGCGGAGTCGGCGCGCCAGGGGGCGATCCCGTTCTGGCTGGTCGACGGCTATCTGGTCACCATCGATCACCAGCCGCCGCGGCCGCCGGAGGGCACCTCCGGGGCGGCCCGGTGGGTGGCCGAACCGGTCGCCTGGGGCGGCCTCGCCTCCGGCGCGACCCGGGCCAAGGTGATTGCCCGCCGCGCCGCCACGGTGGCCCGCACCCGCGTGGCGCGGGTGCCGTCGGAGCCGCCGGATCGCGAGCCCGACGGATGGCTCTTCGACTCTTCCAGGCCCGGCATGGTGCCGGTCTACGCTGCCTATCACCCGGTCACGGGTGACCAGCTCCTGACCCGCTCCGCCGCCGACGTCGGTCAACTCGGCTACGTCGGCGAGACCTTGCTCGGCTTTTTGCGCCAAGTCGCTCCGGTCACCGGCGAGGGCGCCGATCGCCAGCTCTCGATCCCCTGGGCTCGCCGCTTCGGTGCCGTGCCACGCCTCGGCTGAGCGGGCTCGGCGAGCGCCCGGCCGCGGTGACTCCGCGTCGGTCCCGGGTCAGTAGCCGCTGATGATTTCGGTGGGGCCCTGCCCATATTCGCCGATCACCTTTTCACAGGCGGCCTGATCCCGCGGGCGGTCGTGGTTTCCCGTGCCGGCGTTCACGAGGATGGCGTTGCCGTAGGGGGTGACCGGCGGCTGGGCCCCGGCGCTCCCCACCAGTTCGACCCCGTCCGGCGTGCAGGCGAAGCTGAGCCAAGGCGTGGCGGAGTAGCCGTTCAGCGTGTCGTTCGCGTAGCGCGACTTGACCATGCCCCCGAAGGTCCATTCGGACTCGAAGATCGGCACCGCCGGCGCCTCGAAGGCCGGGGCGCCCGCCAGATAGAAGACGGTCCCGTCGGCTGGGTGGGGATCGGCGCGTTCGACGTTCTCGAAGGCCGCGAGCTGGTTGGCGTAGGCGTCGTCCCAGATCGTGATGTGCCGGTCCAGGACGTGCACGTAGGCCGCGCCGAGCACGACGGCCAAGGCCGGGACCGCCAGCCAGGCGAAGCGTGACCGGCGGCCCGAGGGCAGGAGGCCGGCCACCAGGGTGACGACGATGCCGGCGGCCGCGTAGGCGGTCATCACCAGGCCGATGCAGGCGATGGCGTTGACCCGGTTCACGTCGCCCAGCACGGACGGCGTGTAGTACGGGTTCGCGGGGATGAACATGCACCAGCCGAGCGCCGCCACCACCAGGCCGCCACCGCCGAGGAGCAGCCACTCGCGCAGGCCCCAGCCGTCGGTGGCCCACCGCTCGCGCCGGGTGAGGTACGCGGCCGTCCCGACGCCGAACACCACCAGCAGGGCGAGGAGCATCACCGTCGTGTGGGAGTGGGCGCCCAGGGGCCAGACGGTGCGGCCGAGGAGGGTCCCCGAGTTCTTGACGATTTCGCCGGCGTGATGGACGTCGCCGGAGAGCGAGGAGACTTCCCGGTTGGTGTGGGACCGGTTCCAGATCCCGGCCGCGACGACCACCGCTAGGTCGAGCGCCCACAGCCGCCACGTCCGTCGCCAGCCGGCGCGCAGCCCGTAGAGGATCCCCATCGCGGCGATCAGCGGCAGGGTGATCTCGTAGACGAGGATCGAGACCAGGAAGAGCGCCGCGGCGACGAGGTGGAGCCGCCAGGACTTGCGTTCGAGACCGATCAACGCGATCCAGAGGCCGGCGAGGGCGAAGATCATCGCCACCGAGGGAAGGCTCGCGGCCTCCCAGAGCTTGGTCGAGTCAGCCCAGGGGAAGACCAGAGCCAGGGCGCCGATCATCCAAGCGTGGATCGGCGGGACGGAGAGCTTGCGGAGGATCCCGTAAGCCAGCCAGGAGACCGCGACGGCGAGCGCCACGGCCAGGGCCAGCTGCGCGGCGGGGTCCGCGCCCAGCACCCAGTACTTGAGCGGGACGTAGATGATCAGCCCGGGGCGGTAGGGGAAGAGTTCGGAGTAGTAGCTGAGGGTCCCGCTGACGCCGCCGCTCCCGTGGAGGGTCGCGGCGATGTCGGCCCAGTCGTCCGAGTAGAAGCCGCCGTGGCGGAAATGCGACCAGTAGGCCAGCGCGCCCAGCACCGCGAAGGCGAGGAGCGCGATCAGCAGCTCCTTTCGCCTCGCTCGCCTGCGATCGGGGGAAGGGGCGTCGGTTCCACCGCCCGCCATCGCCTTGGGCTCCTCTGCCAGGAGATCCATCGTCCTCTCACAACATATAGAGGCCTTCCACCACCGGCGGCGTCCCCGGTCGGACGGCTAGACTCGCGGGCCGATGGCCGAACCGATCACCGGCGAGCAGTCGACCACCGAGGAGGAGGTGGCGCGTCTGCGCGAGGAGAACCTGCGGCTCCGGGATCTCCTGATCGCCAGAGACGCCGAACTCGGATCGTTGAAGGGCCAGGTCGCCGCCCTGGAAGCCGGCACCGCGCGGCTGCTGAACGTCCTCGGCCGGATCCGCGCGCTGGTCCCCGGCTTCGTCTTCCGCGGCCTGAGTCGCCACCTCCGTCGGGGCGGCGCCCAGGGCTAGCCAGTGCCTGCACCGCGCTTCTCCATCCTCACCCCCACCTTCGAAACGCCGGCAGAGGTGCTGGCGGCGACGCTGAAGTCGGTGGAGCGGCAAACCTTCGGCGACTGGGAGCTGTGCCTGGTCGACGATGCCTCGAGCGCTCCGCACGTGCGCGAGATGCTTACCGCGGCCGCCGCCCGGGACCCGCGCATCCGGGTCCACCTGCGCGAGTCGAACGGCGGGATCGTCGCCGGTTCCAACGACGCCCTGGCGATGGCAGAGGGCGAGTTCGTAGCCCTTCTCGACCACGACGACGCCCTCCACCCGGAAGCGCTGGCGCTGGTCGGCCAGGCGATCGACGGGGCCCCCGACGCCGACTACGTCTACACCGACGAAGACAAGATCGACGCCGCCGGCCGCCACCAGGGGCCGTTCTTCAAGCCCGACTGGTCGCCGGAGCGGATGCGCACCCAGATGTACACCTGCCACTTGAGCGTGATGCGGCGGGCGCTGGCCGAAGAGGTCGGCGGCTTCGACGCCGAGTTCGAAGGCTCCCAGGACTGGGACCTCGTGCTGCGGGTCACCGAGCGGGCCCGCCGCGTCGTCCACGTGCCGCGCGTCCTCTACCACTGGCGCACGCTGGAGACCTCGACCGCGGGTGGTGGCGAGGAGGCGAAGCCGTGGGCGTTCGAAGCGGGGACCCGGGCGATCCAGGCCCACTGCGACCGGACCGGCGTCCCCGCCGTCGCCGAGCGGGACACGGAGCACCCCGGTGTCTACCGCCTGCAGCCGCGCCTGACGCGCGAGCCATCGGTGAGCATCGTCATCCCCACCGCCGGGACCGTGCGCGAGGTCCGCTACGAGCCGACCGTGTTGGTCGAGCACTGCGTCGAGAGCATCCTCGAGCGTTCGACCTACGAGAACTACGAGATCGTGATCGTCGTCGACCGTGCCGTCGACGACGACGTGCGGGCGCGGCTGAGCGAGCACGGCTCGAAGGTGCGGCTGGTCGAGTTCGACGAGCCCTTCAACTTCTCCAAGAAGATCAACCGCGGCGCCGTCCACAGCGAGGGCGAGATGCTGTTGCTGCTGAACGACGATATGGAGGTCGTCACGCCGAACTGGCTCGAGCGGATGGCGATGTACGCGGGGCTGCCCGGCGTCGGTGCGGTCGGCGGCAGGCTGATCTGGGAGGACGGGCGCCTCCAGCACGTCGGCATCGCCTTCGAGAACGTCGGCTACCCCGGCCACATCTACCGTGGCTTCGCGGGAGAGTGGCACGGCTACTCGAACAGCGTCCTGGTCGCCCAGAACTACCTCGCGGTGACCGGCGCCTGCATGATGACCCCGCGTGAGGACTTCGAGCGGGTCGGCGGTCTGAGCACCGCCTTCCCGGTCAACTACAACGACATGGACTACTGCCTGAAGCTGGTCGCCGACGGCAGGCGGATCGTCTACGACCCGGACACGATCCTCTTCCACTTCGAGTCCTCGAGCCGCGCCACCGACGTCGAGGACTGGGAGAAGGACCAGCTGCGTGGCCGCTGGCTGTCGATCACCACGGTCGACCCCTTCTCCAACCCGCACCTCAAGTACGGCATCCCGCGACTCAGCTCACCCTTCGCGTGGATGCGACGGCGGCCACGACTGCCTTTCTGAAGCGGGAAGCAAGCGTTGTCACAGGCGGCAGAACATCGACACGAGATAGTGGATCTCGAACGCTCGCCCGGGCACCTCTCCTTCGAGGCCCGTATCGGGGCGACGCCTCGACGGATCTGGTTCCGGACCGAGACCCCGACGCTCCCGGCCGCCGAGGCGGCACTGGCCGCTTGCCTGATGCCGGCGATGCGGCTGGGGGGAAGCCTCAGCGTGGGGGAGCCGATCAGCCCACGGGTGTTGCGCTGCCAACGCGAGTTCCAGGCGATCCAGCGGGCCTGGTCCCTGGACTGGCCCTTCGTCGACCGGCCCCTGCGCGAGGTCGAGGTCAGCGCGCCGAGGCGGGCGCCGGAGTGGCCGCCGGCCGCGCCGACCGGGAGGGTGGCCTCCTTCTTCAGCGGCGGCGTCGACTCCTGGGCGACTGCGCTCTCCGAGCCCGACGTGACCGATCTGATCTTCGTCGAGGGCTTCGACCTGCGACCGAGGGAGCCGCACCACGCCAAGCTCGCGGGAGAAGTCGAGGCGAGGCTGCGCGCCGCCGCGGCCGAGGTCGGTCTCCCGCTGCACGTGGTCCGCACCAACCTGCGCGAGCTCTCCGACCCGCTCGCTCCCTGGAACGTCTACTTCCCCTCCGGGGTGGTTGCCGCCGCCCTCCTCTTCGAGCCGATCTTCGACCGGATCCTGATCCCCGGTGAAGCCGACTACGAGGTCCAGGAAAAGTTCGGCGTGGCCTGGCTGGTCGACCAGCTCTGGAGCACCGAGACGCTGGAGATCGCGGACGCAGGCAGCCGTCTGAGCCGGGTCGAGCGAACGCGCATGGTGGCCGAAGACCCGGTAGCGCGCCGCTCCCTGCGGGTCTGTTGGGAGAACCCCGGCGGCGCCTACAACTGCGGGCGCTGCGCCAAGTGTCTGAGGACGATGGTGACGCTGGAGGCGCAGGGCCTGCGCGACGGAGTCGAGACCTTCCCCGCCCAGCTCGACCTCGGGGCGGTCGCGGGGCTCGAGCCCTCGCGACTGCAGCTTCAGACCTTCTGGGAAGACGTGCTCGACGAGGTGCGCGCGGCAGGCCGAACAGATCTCGAGCGGTCGGTAGAAAGTGTGGTGCAAAGGGCCAAACGCAGGCAGGGGCTGCCGCCCGCCTTTCGCCGCCGCCGCGATCCCGGGCCTCCTCCGTCGGTGCGGGTCGCGGTCGTCGTCCCCGCCTGGAAGCAGGCGCGGTACCTGGCCGGGGCGGTCGGTTCGGTGTTGGCACAGGAGGCCCCGTTCGGCGTCGGGGCGGTCATCGTCGATGACGGCTGCCCGGACCCGCGGACCGAGTCGATCTGTTGGGCGCTACGCGATGCGAACCCCGACCAGGTCGATTTCCTGCGCCAGACCAATGCCGGCGTCTCCGCCGCCCGCAACGCGGGCGTCCGCCGGGCGATCCGCCGCTGGCCGGACGTGGAGGCCTTCTTCTTCCTCGACGCCGACAACCTCCTTTCGCCAGGGACGCTGACCGAGCTGTGGAAGCTGCTGGAAGAGCGGCCGGAGTTCGCCTGGGCCTCGCCGGCGCTGGAGATGTTCGGATCCACACGGCGCGGTGGGTGGAACGTGCACGGCCCGCACCTTCCCTACCGCCAGCTGTTCGCCAACCAGTCCGACACGGGCACGCTTGTCCGGCGCGCCGTCTTCGAGGCGGGGATCGAATTCGACGAGACGATGCGCGAAGGATTCGAGGACTGGGAGTTCTTTCTCCGGGCGGGACTGGCCGGGTTCGCCGGCGCCGGCGCCGGCCGCTGCGGCTTCCGCTACCGTCGCGCGCCCGACTCGTTGTTGGCGGGCGCCCGGCAGCAGGAGTAACAGCTCCTGGCCCGGATTCGCGACCGCAACCG
>DASZUW010000431.1:0-12531 GCA_035547475.1 Solirubrobacterales bacterium | reverse complement strand
GCCTTCGTTGAGTTTTCGGCCCGTCAACGTCAGACCCGGGCGAAGCGGCGGAGGGCGAGGCGGGCGACCGCCGCGTAGACGACGGCGAGGATCGCGAGGTGGAGCAGCGGGCCGCCGATCCCGCCGTTGCCGGGTTCGAGCGCCGAGGTGATCGCTTCCAGCGCCGGCTTGAAGGGGAAGAGCGCGGTGAGCACCTTGATCACGTCGTAGAGGCCGTGGCCGACCGTGCCCGCGGGGACGAGCGAGAGGAAGGCGACCGGCAGCGTGACCATGAAGGCGAGGAGGGAGACGGCGCGGACCTCGCGGGCGGCCGCGCCGAGCGCCGCGCCCGCCGCGGCCAAGGACGCCCCGCCGACCACTATCGCCGCCAGCCAGAGGCCGAAGCGGCTCCATTCGAGCGGCACGAAGATCGTCAGGCCGGCCAGCATCAGGATCGTCACGACGATCCCGACGACGACCCCGAGCAGGATCTTCTCGCCGAGCAGCGCCGCCCCCGAGACGAGGCCGCGGGTGAGGCGCGGGTAGGCGTTCTCCTCGCGCTCCAGCGCCAGCGACCCGGCGACGAGGAGGACCGCGACGAAGGCCAGGGTGAGGGTGGCGGCGACCGCGATCGCGAAGGTTTCCAGGGGCGGCGAGGACCCGCCGACGGCCACCTTCTTCACCGTGATCGGCTGGGCGAGGCGGTCGATCAAGGGCCCGGCGATGTCGAGGTTTTCGCCCGCCTGCAGGGCGAATTCGGTCACCTGGGACAGTGCCACCTTGAGCGGCCCGGCGGGCAGCGCCGGTTCGATCGCTTCGAGGATGTGGGCGCTCGCCCGCAGGCCGAGGACGTGGATGCCGCCGCCGAGCACCGGCAGGTTGCCGCCCTTGATCACCAGGTTCAGGTACCGGCCGCCTTCGACCGCGATGCGTTTCGCGAGGCTCAGGTTCGCCTGCGCGAGCAGCGCTTCGATCTTGTCGTCCACCATGCTCGCCTTGAGCGGGTCGGATTCGTTGACCAGCACTTCGACGCTCGGCGTCCCGGGGGAGAGGGTGGAGAGCGAGTTGATCCTGTTGACGAGGTCTTCGGGCAGGATCAGCGCCGCGAGGACGTCGCCCGATTCCACCTTCTCCAGCGCCTCGTCGCGCGAGTCGACGGGGACGCATTCGACCCGGCCGCAGATCCGCCGCTGGACGTTGGCCGAGGGCAGCTTCTTGCCGCTGAGGCTGACCCGCGCGTTCGCGGGCACCTCGTTCAGCAGCGCCACCCGCGGCTTCTCCGGCCCGCGCGAGACGGCGAGCCCGACCAGCACCGCGATCAGCACCGGATAGGCGACCAGCAGCACCGCCTGGAGCGGCGAGCGGCGCAGGATCTGCAGGTCCTTCAGCAGGAGCCAGCGCACGTCAGTGCCCCCGGTGGTGGAGGTAGGCGACGAAGGCGGTCTCGAAGTCGCGGTCGGCGGCCTCCGGGGCCTCGGTGCGGACCGCCTCGCGGAGCTCGGCGGCGGAGCCGTCGAAGAGCGCCTCGCCGTCGGCCAGCACCAGCATCCGGTCCCCGTAGCGCTCGGCCTCCTGGATGTCGTGGGTGGAGAAGATCACCGTCGTCCCGCGGCCGGCGAGGGCCGAGACGAAGTCCCAGAGCCGCGCCCGCTGGCGCGGGTCGAGCCCGACGCTCGGCTCGTCCAGGACCAGCACGCTGGGCCGCGCGAGCAGCCCGATCGCGATGTTGATCCGTTGTTGGTTGCCGCCCGAGAGCCGCGCGACGATCTCCCCCCGCCGCTCCCCGAGCCCGGTGAGCGCGAGCATCTCCTCGACCGAGGCACGGGGATCGTCGTGCCCCTCCAGCCGCGCGAAGAGCATCAGGTTCTCCTCCACCGTCAGCCGCCGATAGAGCGCCGCCTGCTGCGGCACCCAGCCGACTGCCCCGTCCCCGACCTCCACGTCCCCACCGTCGGCCGCCTGGATCCCGGCCAGGATCGAGAGCAACGTCGTCTTCCCCGCCCCGTTCGGCCCGATGACCGCGACGAGCTCCCCCGCCTCGGCCCCGAAGCTGACCCCCCGCAAAGCCTCTCGGTCGCCGAAGCGCTTGGCCAGCCCCCGTGCCTGCACGCGAAGAACCGTAACGTCCCACCAGGAGGCCCTGGGGCGTCCCCTCCCGGACGCTCGAAGCCGGCGCAGCCAGGCTTGTCCGGGAGGGGACGCCCCAGGCCCTCCCCTAGACTGAGGCCAAATGCCTTTCCCCGCCACCCGCCTGCGCCGCCTGCGCGGCACGAACACCTTCCGCGGCCTCATCCGCGAGACCGACCTCTCCCCGGCGCACCTGATCATGCCCGCCTTCGTCGTCGCCGGCGAGGGCATCAAGGAGGAGATCCCCTCGATGCCGGGCGTCGAGCGGTACTCGATCAACAACCTGGTCGAGCACGCCGGCGAGGTGGCCGCGGCGGGGATCGGGTCGATGCTGCTGTTCGGCATCCCCGCCGAAAAGGACGCGGTCGGCTCGGGCGCCTACGACGACGAGGGCGTCGTGCAGATGGCGGTCCGGGCGCTGAAGGAGGCGCACCCCGACCTCACCGTGATCACCGACGTCTGCCTCTGCGAGTACACCGACCACGGCCACTGCGGCATCCCCGACGCCGACGGCAACATCCAGAACGACCTGAGCGTCGAGCTGATCGCGAAAACCGCGATCTCCCACGCCGAGGCCGGCGCCGACGCGGTCGCGCCGAGCGACATGATGGACGGCCGGGTCGGCGCGATCCGCTACCAGCTCGACGAGGAGGGGCACCCGGAAGTCCCGATCATCGCCTACAGCGCCAAGTACGCCTCGGCGTTCTACGGGCCGTTCCGCGACGCCGCCGAGTCGACCCCCGGCTTCGGTGACCGGCGCGGGTACCAGATGGACCCGGCGAACGGCGCCGAAGCTGTGCGCGAGGCCGAGCTCGACCTCGAGGAGGGCGCCGACATGCTGATGGTCAAGCCCGCCACCCCCTACATGGACATCATCCGCCGCGTGAAAGAGGCGACCGGGGCGCCGATCGCCACCTACCATGTGTCGGGCGAGTACTCGGCGCTGAAAGCCGCCGTGCTGAACGGCTGGCTGGACGAGCGCGAAGCCGTCCTCGAGACGCTGACCGGGCTGCGCCGGGCCGGCGCCGACGCGATCATCACCTACTACGCGAAGGAGGCCGCAGGTTGGCTTCAGTAAAGACTCCGCAGTCGAAGGCGCGCACGCGCAAGGGCGGGTCGGCGATCCCGTTGGACGAGACCGACAAGCGCCTGATGAACCTCCTGCAGTCGAACTTCCCGCTCGACCCGGAACCGTTCGCGCTGCTCGCCGGCGAGGCCGACCTGGAGCTGACCGACGTCCTCGGCCGCACGCAGCGGCTGCTCGACGGCCGCATCATCCGCGAGATCACGCCGATCTTCGACACCCGCGCGCTCGGCTACGAATCGATGCTGGTCGCCGCCAAAGTCGACTCCGAGAACCCGCAGCGGGCGGCGCGGATCGTCAACGCCCATCCCGGCGTCTCGCACAACTACCTGCGCACGCACGACTTCAACCTCTGGTTCACGATCGCCACGCCGCCCGACTCGAAGCTCGGCCTGAAGGGCTCGATCGAGGCGCTGATGGAGGAGACCGGCGCCGAGTCGATGCGCGAACTGCCGACCCTCACGCTCTTCAAGATCAACATGAACCTGGAGATGGAGAAGGGGACCGACGCGCTCGCCGCTGCGGTCGAGGCGGCGCCCCCGCGCGAGCTCGAACCGCAGCCCTACGACGAGACCGACATCGCGATCATCCGGGCGCTGCAGGGGCCGATGAAGGCCATCGAGCGTCCCTACGACGAGGCGGCGCAGGAGGTCGGGATGTCGACCGAGGACTTCCTCGCGCACCTCGGCGGCATGGTCGACCGCAAGATCCTCCGCCGCGTCGCCGCGATCCTTTTCCACCGGCGCGCCGGTTTCTCGGCGAACGGCATGGGCGTCTGGAAAGTGCCCGAGGACCGGATCCTCGAGATCGGCGGCCGCATGGCGGCGACCCGCGGGATCAGCCACTGCTACCAGCGGCCGACCTACGACGACTGGCCCTACAGCGTCTTCACGATGGCCCACGGCCGCTCGAAAGAGGAGTGCGACGCGGTGCTCGACTCGATCGCCGAGAAATGCGACATGGGTCCCGACGACCGCGCCACGCTCTACTCCTCGACCGAGTACAAGAAGGTCCGCCTCCATTACTTCACGCCGGACTACGCCGAATGGGAGGCGGCGCACTCCTAGGGGTGCCCGCCGCTTGATCCGCGCATGAGCGTGTACGACCGCGCCCTGCAGGTGCTGCCGGGCGGGGTGAACTCGCCGGTCCGGGCGATGCGCCAGATCGGCCGCGAGCCGATCTTCATCGCGCGCGGCGAAGGCGCCGAGCTGGTCGACGTCGAGGGCAACCGGTACATCGACTGGGTCGGCTCCTGGGGCCCGCTGATCCTCGGGCACGCCGACCCGGCGGTCGTCTCGGCGGTGATCGAGGCCGCCAAGCGGGGGACCAGCTACGGCGCCGCCACCGCGATCGAGGTGCGCCTGGCCGAAGAGGTCGCCGCGCGCTTCCCGTCGGTGGAGATGGTGCGGATGACGAGCTCCGGCACCGAGGCGGCGATGAGCGCGGTGCGCCTGGCGCGGGCGATCACCGGCCGCGAGGTCGTGGTGAAGTTCGCGGGCGCCTACCACGGGCACTCCGACGGCCTCCTGGCCGAGGGCGGCTCGGGGATGGCGACGCTCTCGGTTCCGGGCAGCCCCGGCGTGCCGCCGGCGATGGCGGCGCTGACCGTGGTGGTGCCGTGGAACGACCGCGGCGCGGTCGAGGCGGCGCTGGCCGAGCACGAGGTCGCGGCGCTTCTGGTCGAGCCGATCGCGGCGAACATGGGCGTCGTCCCGCCCGCCGAGGGTTACTTGGAGTTCCTCCGCGAGGCCACCCGCGCGGCGGGGACGCAGCTGATCTTCGACGAGGTGATCACCGGCTTCCGGGTGGCGCGCGGCGGCGCCCAGGAGCTGTTCGGGATCGAACCCGACCTGACCGTGATGGGCAAGATCATCGGCGGCGGCTTGCCGGGGGCGGCGTTCGCGGGGCCGGCGGAGTCGATGGAGCGGGTCGCGCCCGCGGGCGACGTCTACCAGGCCGGGACGCTCTCGGGCAACCCGCTGGCGGCGGCCGCCGGGCTGGCCACGCTGGACGGGCTCGACGCCGCCGCCTACCGGCGCCTCGGCGCGCTGACCGACCGCCTCGCCGACGGCTTCGATGCGCTGGCGCAGGGCCGGCCGCTCTTCGTCTCCCGTGCCCCCGGGCTCGTGACGCTCTTCTTCAGCGCGACGCCCGTGCGGAACTTCGAGGACGCGACCGCCTGCGACACCGAGGCGCACGCGCACTTCTGCCGGGAGCTGCTGGACCGCGGCGTCTACCCGCCGCCGGCCCAGTTCGAGGCCTGGTTCGTCTCGCTCGCCCACAACGAGGCGAGCGTCGACCGCACGCTCGAGGCCGCGGCCGAGGCGCTGGACGAGGTCCTGGGATGAACGCCGCCCTGCGGGCGCTCGCCGAGCGGCTGCGCGGCGAGGACACGCCGATCGCGGGGCACGTGGTGGAGGTCCCGGGGGACGCCGGGGCCGAGGAGCCCGACGAGTACGAGTTCGTGATCGAGGCCGTCCGCGAGGGCTACCTCCTCCACTACGGCGAGTCGCGGCTGATCGCGGGCCACGACCGCGACCTGGCGCTGCTCGCCGGCGATTATCTCTATGCCCTGGGGCTCGACCGCCTCGCGGCGCTGGGGGACACCGAGGCGGTCGCGGTGCTCTCGGAGCTCATCGGCCGCTGCGCCCAACTGCACGCCGAGGGCCGGGAGGAAGAGGTCGAGGCGCTCTGGGTCGAGGCGGAGCGTCGGATCACCCTCGCAGCCGCCGCAGGACGCCCGTCACTTCGTCCGGCGCGTGGGCGATCTGCCAGTGGGTGAAGCGGAGGACGCGGAATCCCGCGGCGGTGTGCTTCTGGTCGCGTTTGGCGGCGCGGGCCTGCTGCGCCGGGGTGCGGTGATACCGCAGGCCGTCGGTCTCGACGACCAGGCCGTGGTCGGGGAAGAAGAAGTCGGTCTCGTAGCCGAGGACCCAGTGTTTGGTGAGCGGTAGGGGGAAGCCGGCGGCGAGCACCAGCGGACGGAAGAGGATCTCCAGGTCGGAGTCCGAGAGCCGGAACGTGTGGCGGTCGAGCATCGTCCGCAGCGTTCGGACCCCGGGCATGCCGCCGTAGGAGTCGAGCGCGCGCCGCAGCGCCTCGGGGTCGATCAGGTCGAGCTTGTCGGCCTCGTTCACCGCCCGCTCCAGGCGCATGACCTTCAGTTCCGTCGCGAGGTCGATCAGCGTCTGGACCACGCTGGTCACCGGGATGCCGAACCGCCGCACCACGCTCCGCTCTGGCAGCGAAGCGCGCGCGTGCACATGGATCCCGGGCCGCGCGAGCCCGCTGCGCGTGCGGATCGTGACGTCGATCCTCTCGCGATCCTCGTGACCGATCCCCCACAGCTGCGCCGCGCTCCGGTGGCTCAGCGCCGCCTCGTCCCCACATGCGAGCACCGCGGCCATCCAACGTCCGTGAGCCGTCAGCTCGCGCCGGCCGACGGCGTAGATGCCGCGCCCGATCGGGTGGAGGCGACCCGTGGCCACGCGGTGTTCGACCGCGACCTTCGAGAAGCCGAGCCCCAAAAGGTCGCTTCGCGTCAGCACCCCGTGCTGCGCCCGCGCCAATCGCCACGCCGCCGCACTACGCGCTGCACGAGTTGACCCTGCCATGGCAAGGACAAGTCGTGCAGCGTCGGATTCTCTCCCCCCTCGGTGCGCGGGGAAGGCGCGTTATGCGGGGTTTGCGAGGGGGCGGAGGCGGAGGAACTCGCGCTCTTGGGTCGGGGTGCGTTCGTAGGACTCGAAGGCGAGGTTGACTTCCTCGTAGGGGTCCGTCTTCAGGTCGTACATCTCCCACTGGGGAGGTTTGGGCGCCGAGGGCGGGGCGCCGGCGAGGCTCGCGAGCGTGGGGAGTAGGTCGACGTGGGAGACCAGGGCGTCGGAGATGACCGGGCGCGGGAACATCGTCGGGTTCGAGTAGACGAGCGGGACCTTCAGGGTCTCCTCGTAGAAGTTGAAGTTCTTCTGGCGCAGGCCGCCGTGCGAGAGGCCCATCTCGCCGTGGTCGGAGGTGCGGATGATCAGGGTGTCGTCGAGCAGCCCCCGCGCTTCGAGCTTGTCGAGGACCTCGACCAGGTAGTGTCCGAGGAGCGCATCAGGTTGCCGTAGAAGTTCAGGTAGCCCCGCTTTTCGTCGTCCGATTCCGGCTTGCCGGTGAGGTTGAAGATGCGCAGGAACTGTTCCTGGACGGTCGGCTTGGTGCCGAGGTCCTCTTCGCAGGTCGGCGGCAGCTCGATGCTCCCGGCCGGCCAGGAGTCGTCGTAGCCCGATTCCTCGAAGGTCCGGCTCGGATAGAAGAGGACGTCGTGGGGGTTGACCAGCGAGATGACGAGGAAGAACGGTTTCTCGCCTTCGCCCCCACCAGGTCGAGGTACTGCAGCGCGCCCTCGGCGGCCTGCTGCGCGGCGCCCTTCGATTCCATGATCCGGCGTCGTTGTCGGTGACGCCACCGCCCGCCTCGGGGACGCTCTGGTTGGCGCCCGCGTCCGGCGGGTCCCAGCCGTCGAAGCCGTACTTTTCGAGGTCGGCGGGCTCCGCCGCCGAGGCATCGGCAGGGGACTCATCACCTGCCGTCGGACCCGTCGCCGATCACGCCGATCCGGAACCCGAGCCACGGGTAGGTGGCGTTGAAGAGGGCGTTGTCCTGCGGCTGCAGGCCGACCGCCGAGAGCCAGAGCTGGTAGAGCGGCGCGTTGGGGACGCCGCCGTGCAGTCGCCGCCACACCCGGTGGCCCTTCGCCCCGAAGGGCGGCGCCGTGATCGTGTCGGTCCACTCGACCGCGTTGCCGCCCTGTTCGAGCGTGCCCCAGGGCCCGAAGGTCCCCGCCTGGCCCACCGTGCTGAGGCTGCCCTGGAAGGCCTTCGCGTACGCCTTCGGCGGCAGGTGGAGGGGGTTGACGGTTTCGCAGGCTTCCCGGGTCTGGTTCGAGGGGCACCAGTACGGCGCGGCCTCGCCTTCGGCGTGGAAGTTGGCGAGCGGCTGCGCGCCCTGGTCGACGACGTCGCCGGTGGTCGGGTCGAGCGTCACCTGGTTCGGCCTCCCGGCTTCGGTGAAGGGGCTGCCGGGGTTGGTCGGATACCACCAGTAGGAGAAGGTGCCGCCGCCGTTGCGGTCGTAATAGGCCGCCTTGATCCACTCGTCCTGGCTCGGGATCACGAAGCCCTTCTTCTTCGTCCGCACCGGCGCCCGCGCGTGCATGTCGTACATCCCGGTGCCGGTCCGCCGGGAGAGGCGCACCCTGTAGGTGACGTACCTGAATTCGTCGCTGCCGGAGCCGCTGCGCGATTCTTTCTTCGAGAGCACCTTGCCGTTGGCGACGGCGTTGTCGAAGCGCGCCGCGCGGAGGAAGTCGGCGAAGCCGTAGGGCTTGTCGTTCCATTCCGGCGCCGCCGCGGCGTAATGGTGGCCCGCCCGCGCGAGCGCGGAATAGTCGATCTGCCCGAAGCGCGGCCAGGCGGCGCCGCTCTCGTTTTCCGAGTAGAGGCCGAGCCGGTTGCGCCCGAACGGGTCGACCGTGTTGAGGAAGGCGACGTACTGCGCGACCGTCACTTCGACCTCGCCGATCCCGTATTCGTAGGGGACGCTGCCGACTTCCTGGCAAGGGTCGGGCAGCTTGGTCTTGGCAAGCTTCGGTTCCGCCGGCGCTTCGGCGCAGTTCGCGTAGAGCGCGGGGGTGAAGGGGACGATCGCCACCGCCGGGTTCCCGGGGTCCCCGACCTGGGCCACCTTGAAGGTGAGCACCGCGGGCTTGGGCGGCGAGAGGTGGGGGCGGGCGCGGGCGAGCGTGGGAAGCGCCAGCGCGCCGAGCGCGGCAGCGAGAAGGAGGGGGCCGAGGAGACGGCGGGTGGGCAGGGACCGGGGAACCGCGGCGGCGTTGGCCATGGCGGCGTATCGTCACTTCGAAGGGAATCCTTTAGACGTCGGGGCGCTCGCCCCCGGCCGCTGGTCGTCAGCCGGCGACGCGGCAGGTGCGCACGAGGGTGTCGGCGACGGTCCTCTCGCCGACGAAGCCGTAGGCGGTGCGCACCAAGGGGAAGGTGACGCTGGGGAAGCCCGCCGGGGCGGGGCAGCCGGCGCTCAGGTAGCTGCGGCGTTCGCCGTCGACGGCGTAGGTCCGGTGGAGGCGGAGCGTGAAGGAGGTGATGTGGGCGGTGCGCCGGGTCTTCGCGGGCACGGTGGCGACGAGGCGGGTGCCGAAGGTGCCGTGGGCGCGGCCGATCGAGAAGCCGAGGACGAAGGTGAGCGGCGCCGGCCGCGGCGTGTAGAGGTGGGCGAGGATCGCGGGGCGGCCGCCGGGCAGGGTGCCGTTGAAGGCGACGACGCGGCCGGCGAACGGGGTCGGCGCCTGTTCGGGCAGGACGAGGACGCCGCTCACGCGGCCTTCGCCGACCATCGCGTCGCGGCACTCCCGCAGCGCCGCTTCGGTGCTCGAGGCGCGCAGCCGTCCGAGCGGGCAGGCCGGAAGGCCGGCTCGTTCGAGCACGCCGAGGTGGTTGACTTCGATCGCGATCCGGCGCAGGGAGGGCGGCGGCTCGCCGGTGAGGGCGCGGACGTGGCCGCGGATCGTCACCGCGATCGGGGTCGTCCCGAGGCGCGGCAGGAGGCGCGGCGCGACCGCTCCCCCGAAGGACACCTGCAAGCCGCCTTGCCGGACCGTCTCGCCGCGGGCGCCGGGGACGAGCGCCGCGGCCCAGCAACAAAGCGCCGCGAGCAGGGCAATACCACCGGCTTTCCCCGAGGTCGTCCCGAACGTCACAAATCGTCTCCCGAGCGGCATCCTCGGCCTTCCCCCTTTTGAATAGACTGCGCGACCGAGCGGCAACTGAACGTGGCAGAAGACGCGGACAAGATCAACCAGCCCTACCGGGCTCCCGACCAGGTACGGACGGAACCGCCTCCCCCCGGCTACTTCGAGGGCGAGTCGATGACCCGTCGCAAGGTCCTCACGATCGCCTCCCAGGCCCTCGGTGGCCTGGCCGGAGCCGCGATCGTGCTGCCCGCCGTCGGCTTCGCCGTCGCGCCGATCTTCCACCGCGGCAAGGAGCGCTGGGAGAAGATCGGCAAGGTCGACGACTTCACCGAAGACACCTACCGCCAGGTCGTCTTCACCGAAACCCCGGGCATCGGCGACGCGGGCAAGACGCTCGCCTACGTGCGCAAGAGCTCGAGCGAACTGGGCGAAGAACCGAACCAGATCGTCGCGATCTCCAACCGTTGCGCCCACCTCGGCTGCCCGGTGCGCTTCGTCCAGGCGGCGGGCAACTTCATCTGCCCGTGCCACGGCGGCGTCTACGACTTCCAGGGCAAGCGGATCGGCGGCCCGCCGGTGCGCCCGCTCGACCGCTTCCAGACCCGCATCACCAAGGGCGAGGTCGAAGTCGGCCCGCGCTACAGCGTCACCTCGCAGCTGAAGCCGGTGCGCGCCCGCGACCCCGGCGAGTTCACCGGCGGCGTCTGGGAATACCTTTACCCGCCGCGGCCCTCGACCTTCCCGCCCCCGTGAGCTAGACGATGCCGAAGCTTTCCGACCTACTCGTGCCCGCGCCGCTGCGCAAGACGCCGAAGCCCGGCGAAGCAGGCGTACCCAAAACCCCGGCGCCGCAGGACCTCAAGTCGACGCCGCCGGAGCGTCCCAGCGACCTCGGTCGCCTGGGCGAAAAAGCGCTGGAAGCTCCCGTCGAGTCCGTCGCCTGGATCGACCAGCGGCTCGCCGCCAGCGGCTTCCTCACCGGGATGCTCTTCCGCAAGGTCCCGAAAGGGACCAACTGGTTCTACACGCTCGGCTCCGCGACGCTCTTCGCCTTCATCGTGCAGGCGGTGACCGGCGTGTTCCTGGCGATGTTCTACACGCCGTCGACCACCCAGGCCTACACCTCGATCGCCCACATCAACAACGACGTCTTCCTCGGCCAGTTCGTGCACGGCATGCACAAGTGGGGCGCCAGCGTGATGGTGATCCTGATCTTCCTGCACATGGGCCGGACCTTCTTCTTCGGCGCCTACAAGTACCCGCGCGAGCTCAACTGGGTGATCGGCGTCGTGCTGCTGATCCTGACGATGACGATGGCCTTCACCGGCTACCTGCTGCCCTTCGACCAGCGCTCCTACTGGGCCTCGATCGTCGGCATCAACATCAACGGCACCGGGCCGATCGTCGGCCCGTACCTCAGCGACTTCCTGCGCGCCGGGCCGGAGCTCGGGGCGACGACCCTCTCGCGCTTCTACGCGATCCACATGCTGCTCGTGCCGGGGGCGATCATCGCCCTGATCGGCGCCCACCTCTACCTGGTGGTGAAGCTGGGCACGACCGCGCCGCCGTGGACGAGGACCGACAAGCCGCGGGTCGCGACGCCGACCTCCGACCTCGACGCGGGCGTCTCCGGCAACGGGTACCACCCGAACGGCGCGGGGGCGACGATCGCGGGGGTCCAGATCGATGGCCACAACGGCGGAGGGGCGACGGCCTGATGAAGCCGAGCGAGAAGCAGGCATACCTCGAGGAATACGAGCTCTTGAAGAAGAAGGGGAAGCCGTTCTTCCCCTACGCGGTGATGAAGGACTCGGCGATGGCGCTGATCGTCGTCGGCGTGATCATCGTGATGTCGCTGCTGCTGGGCGCCGAACAGGGCCCGAAGGCGGACCCGACGACGACCACCTACGTGCCGCGCCCCGAGTGGTACTTCTTCTTCCTCTTCGAGGTCCTGCGCGTGATCAAACCGCCGGAGCTCGTGCCGGTGGCGACGATCGGCATCCCCACCGTGTGCATGGTCCTGCTGCTGCTCCTGCCCTTCTACGACAAAGGCCCGGAGCGCCGGCCGGAGCGCCGCCCGCTGGCGACCACCGCCGGGATCCTGACGATCCTCGCGATGGGCTACCTGACCTACGCGGGCGCCACGGCGGGCTCGCCGACCGAGATCGACATGAAGGTCGCGCCCCAATACAAGGCGGGGGCGGAGATCGTGGCCGGGTCCGGCTGCCTCGCCTGCCACAAACTGGGCGACAACGACAACAACGGGCCGGGTCCGGAACTGACCCACATCGGCGCCCGCATCCCGCGCGCCGCGATCATCCGCTCGATCGAAATCGGCCCGAGCATCATGCCCTCGTTCCGCGAACTGCCGAAAGAAAAGCTGAACGAGCTCGCGAACTTCCTCTCGTCTTTGAACTGATCCGGCGCCGCGCCCGCATACTGGTCGGGAGAGGGCGAGTAACGTCCTCCTTGCCGATGGACACGATCAACGACAACCGCTCCTCGCCGGACTTCGCCGGTCAGGTCAACCGGATGTTCGACCGGGTGGCCGGGCACTACGACACGCTGAACGGCGTGATGACGGCGG
>DASZUW010000430.1:0-3059 GCA_035547475.1 Solirubrobacterales bacterium | reverse complement strand
GCAGCTGACCACCGCCCACCTCCTCGGCCTCACCCTCTCCTGCGACCACCGGATCCTCTACGGCGCCCCGGCGGCGGAGTTCCTGGCCCGGATCCGCGCGCTGCTCGAGGAGCCGCTGGCGCTGGCGCTCTGAGCGTGCGTTCGTCCCCGGTTCGGATATCCGAACCGGGGACGAACCCAGGCGGGACGGACTACGTCAGGTCGAACCGGTCGAGGTTCATGACCTTGTCCCAGGCGGCGACGAAGTCGGCGGCGAACGTCTCCTTCGCGTCGTCGGCGGCGTAGACCTCGGCCAGCGCCCGCAGCTCGGAGTTCGAGCCGAAGACGAGGTCGACGCGGCTGCCGGTCCACTTCAGGTTGCCGTCGCGGTCGCGCGCCTCGAACGTGGTCGAATCGGCGGAGGTCGGTTTCCACACCGTGTCCATGTCGAGGAGGTTGACGAAGAAGTCGTTCGTCAACGTCTCGGGGCGGTCGGTGAGGACGCCGACCTGGGAGCCGCCGGTGTTGGCGCCGAGGACCCGCAGGCCGCCGACCAGCACCGTCATCTCCGGCGCGGTCAGGGTCAGCAGGTTGGCGCGGTCGACCAGCAGGTACTCGCCCGGCAGCCGGTGGCCCGGCCGCAGGTAGTTGCGGAAGCCGTCGGCGGTCGGCTCCAGGTGGGCGAAGGAGTCGACCTCGGTCATCTCCTGGGTGGCGTCGGTGCGGCCCGGGGTGAACGGGACCTCGATCGCGAGGCCGGCCTTTCGCGCCGCCTCCTCGACCGCCGCGCAGCCGCCGAGCACGATCAGGTCGGCCAGCGACACCGGGCGAGCGCCGGTGGCGCCCCAGTCCTGCTGGATCTTCTCCAGCACGGTCAGCGCCTGGGCGAGCTCCCGCGGGTCGTTGACCTCCCAGTCCTTCTGCGGGTCGAGGCGCACGCGCGCCCCGTTGGCGCCGCCTCGTTTGTCGCCGCCGCGGAAGGTCGAGGCCGAGGCCCAGGCCGTCGCGACCAGCCGCGACACCGGGAGGCCGCTCGCCAGGATCCGCTCCTTCAGCGTCGCGGCTTCGGCCGCGTCGATCGGCTCACCGGTCGGCTCCGGCACCGGGTCCTGCCAGATCAGCACCTCCTCGGGGACCTCCGGGCCGAGGTAGCGCGCCCGCGGGCCCATGTCGCGGTGGGTCAGCTTGAACCAGGCGCGCGCGAACGCGTCTCTCAGTTCGTCGGGGTTGTCCTTGAAGCGGCGCGAGACCGCGTCGAACTCCGGGTCGAACCGCAGCGCGAGGTCGGTGGTCAGCATGCGCGGCTTGTGCTTCTTCGCCGGGTCCATCGCGTCGGGGACGGTCTCCGCCGCGTCCTTGGCGACCCACTGGTTGGCGCCCGCGGGCGACTGCTCGAGCTCCCACTCGTGCGCGTAGAGCGTCTCCAGGAACGAGTTGTCCCACTGGGTCGGGGTGGCGGTCCAGGTCACCTCGAGGCCGGAGGTGATCGTCGCCGTCCCGTTGCCGCTCTCGTACGAGTTGATCCAGCCGAGGCCCTGTGCCTCCAGCGGCGCGCCCTCCGGCTCCGGCCCGACGTACTTTTCCGGGTCGGCGGCGCCGTGCGTCTTGCCGAACGTGTGGCCGCCGATGATCAGCGCGGCGGTCTCTTCGACGTTCATCGCCATGCGGCCGAACGTCTCCTTGATGTCCTTCGCCGCGGCGAGCGGGTCGGGCTGCCCGTTCGGACCCTCCGGGTTGACGTAGATGAGGCCCATCTCGGTGGCGCCGAGCGGCTTCTCCAGCTCGCGGTCGCCGGTGTGGCGCTCGTCGGTGAGCCAGACTCTCTCCGGGCCCCAGTAGACGTCCTCGTCGGGCTCCCAGACGTCGACGCGGCCGCCGGCGAAGCCGAAGGTCGGAAAGCCCATCGACTCGAGGGCGACGTTGCCGGAGAGGATCAGCAGGTCGGCCCAGCTGAGCGCCGCGCCGTACTTGCGCTTGACCGGCCAGAGCAGGCGGCGGGCCTTGTCGAGGTTGCCGTTGTCGGGCCAGGAGTTCAGCGGGGCGAAGCGCTGCTGGCCGGAGCCGGCGCCGCCGCGCCCGTCGCTCACGCGGTAGGTGCCGGCGCTGTGCCAGGCCATGCGGATGATCAGCGGGCCGTAGTGGCCGAAGTCGGCGGGCCACCAGTTCTGCGAGGTGGTCAACACCTCCTCGATGTCCTTCTTGACCGCGTCGAGGTCGAGCGATTCGAAGGCGGCCGCATAGTCGAAGTCGGGTCCCATCGGGTTCGCCTCGACCGGGTTCTTGGCGAGGATCTTCAGGTTCAGGCGGTGCGGCCACCAGCCCCGGTTGCCGCCGCCCTCGACGGGCTCCGGCGCGCGGCCGTGGTGGACGGGGCACCTCTCCGCTTCGTTGACCTGCGGCTCGTCCATTTTCCCGACGACGGCGTCGGGCGTCTCTTGCGTGTCAGACACGTGTCTCCTTTCGACAGCTGGGACAGGTGCCCCAGTAGATGACCTCGGCCTCGTCGATCTCGAAGCCGTGAGTTTCGGAAGCGGTGAGGCAGGGGGTGTCGCCGACCGCGCAGTCGACGTCGGCGATCGCGCCGCAGCGCCTGCAGATGACGTGGTGGTGGTTGTCGCCGACCCGCGACTCGTACCTGGCGACCGACCCCGCGGGCTCGATCCGCCGCACCAGCCCGGCATCGGTGAGCGCCCGCAGCACGTCGTACACCGCCTGCGGCGACACCTCGCCCAGCTCGTCCCTGACCGCCTCGATCAGCGAGCCGGTATCGGCGTGCGGGTGGTCGTAGACGGCGGCGAGCGCCGCGAGCCGCGGCCTGGTCACCCGCAGGCCGGCCCCCCGCAGCAACTGCTCGTAATCGACGGTCGTGGACACCGCCGAGCAGTATGCCGCTTTTCTGGAATCGATCAAGTTAAGGGGTTGTGTGCGGGGGCGGGAGGCCGTCCGAGCTGCCGCGGATGCCGTGCCGACCCCTGACGGGCGGCTGTGGTCGGCACGGCATCCGTGGCTGGGCGGGCGCGGGTGAGGGGGGCGGGGCGCGGGACGCATCCGGCGCTCGTGCACCTGAGGGCGCCCTGGCG
>DASZUW010000429.1:0-8450 GCA_035547475.1 Solirubrobacterales bacterium | reverse complement strand
GGGTCGGCACGGCATCCGCGGCGGCTCGGGAGGCCTCCCGCCCAACCCCGCCCCGCCGACCTTGCCGTCGCCGTCGAGGTCCATGCCCAGAGCCTGCTCGGCGCGGGAGATGCCCTCTTTCACGCGGTCCGGGTCGGCGCCCTCGGCGCCGATGATCTGGACGGTCGGGGCTCCCGGTGCGGGAGTCCCGAAGGCGCCCGGGTGCTTGCCTTCGCGCATCGCCTGGGCGACTTCCTCGGCCTGGCGGCGGCCCGCCTCGACCTGGGCCTCGACTTCGTCGCGGTCGGCTCCGAGGACCTTGACCTTCTTCGGATTCTTGCGGTCGACCTTCACCCGCCAGGTGGTGCCCGGCATGAGTGGCAGTTCGCCGTGCGGGACGCCGTGGGTGATCTCGACCGCGGTCGGTTCGAGGCCCGGCGCCTCGACCACGACCTGCGCCTGGATCACGCGATCGAACTCGTTGGAGACGTTGGTCAACTGGTAGCTCACCAGCCGCGCCGTCCCCTCGACCGGGTCCTTCATCCGCCCGAACATCGTCCTCCTCCTTCTCCGCAGATCCCTTGAACGCGCCGATGCTATCCGCGCATCGAGGAGGCCGCCGGCGGCGGCGCCGGACAATCCCTCCCCCCGTTCGTCGCATCGTCGTTTTCGGCCCTCGATCTCGGGTACGCGAATCCTTCGGCGGCAGCGGGCCGCCGACCGGACAGCTAGGGAGATGGAGGTCCTGGAATGGGTTCAGGAGAGGCCGCACGGCGGAGAGCACTGCTCGTCGCCGCGGCAGCTATCGCGATCGTCCTCGTCGTCGCCACCACCGCGTTCGCGCACGGCGACCGTCGCTGGGACCACGGCCGAGCGCCCGGCGGGCCGTTCGCGACGTCGACGGACGGCACGCCGCCGTATCTGAACTCCCACCTGCCGGTGCGGCTGCGGGTCCGGGACCTGCTGTCGCGGATGACCCTGGCCGAGAAGGTCGGTCAGATGACGCAGGCCGAGCGGGCGCCGATCGAACCGGCGCCGCAGCAGATCACCGAGCTCGGGCTCGGCAGCGTGCTGTCGGGCGGCGGCTCGGTGCCGCCGGGGAACACCCCCGAAGCCTGGGCGAACATGGTCGACGGCTTCCAGAAGGCGGCGCTCGAAACGCGCCTCCACATCCCGATCATCTACGGGGTCGACTCCGTCCACGGGCACGGCAACCTCTGGGGGGCGACGATCTTCCCGCACAACATCGGCCTCGGCGCCACCCGCGACCCGAAGCTGGTCGAAGAAGTCGAGGCCGTCACCGCCGCCGAGACGCGGGCGAGCGGCCCGCAGTGGGTCTTCGCGCCGTGCGTCTGCGCGCCGCGGGACGACCGCTGGGGCCGCACCTACGAGGGCTTCGGCGAGAGCCCGCGGCTGGTCGAAGAAATGGAGACCGCGATCAGCGGCTTCCAGGGACCGCCCGGGCACCTGAGCGAACCCGACCACGTCCTCGCCACCGCCAAGCACTTCGCCGGCGACGGCGACACCGTCTACGGCTCAAGCACCAACCCCTCCGGCTACAAGATCGACCAGGGCGTCGCGGTCGCCGACCGCCGCGAATTCTTCGAAGACGCCCTGCGCCAGTACGTGCCCGCGGTGCGCAGGTACGACGTCGGCACCGTGATGCCTTCCTACTCCAGTGTCGACTGGACCGAAGACGGGGTCGGCAACCCGATCAAGATGCACGCCGAAGGCGGCCTGATCACCGGGTTCCTGAAGGAAGGCCTCGGCTTCGACGGGTTCGTGATCTCCGACTACAACGCGATCCAGCAGCTCCCCGGCAGCTTCCCCGAACAGGTGAAGGCCGGCGTGATGGCCGGCGTCGACATGTTCATGGAGCCGGAAAGCTACGCCGAATTCATCACGACCCTGATCGGCGAGGTCGAAGCGGGCGAAGTGCCGGAAAGCCGCATCGACGACGCGGTCGCCCGGATCCTCAAGGCCAAGTTCGAACTCGGCCTCTTCGAGCACCCCTACACCGACCGGTCCGGGATCCCCGAAATCGGCGACCAGGCGCACCGCGAAGTGGCCCGCCGGGCCGTCCAGGAGTCCCAGGTGCTGCTGAAGAACGACGACGGCGCGCTGCCGCTCGCGACCGGCTCCGACGTCTACGTCGCGGGCTCAAACGCAAACAACATCGGCAACCAGGCGGGCGGCTGGACACTCACCTGGCAGGGCGGCTCGAACAACCCGAAACCGATCCCAGGGACCACGATCCTGAAGGGGATCGAAGAGGCCGACCAGGGCGGGACCGTCACCTTCAGCGAAGACGCCTCGGCCACCGTGCCGAGCGACGCCACCGGCGTGGTCGTCGTCGGCGAGACGCCCTACGCGGAGGGCTACGGCGACGTCGGCGGCCCGCAGTGGGCGTTCGACGAAGGCGACGAAGGCAAACCGCGGCCGCCGCAGGAAATGAAGATCAACGCCGCCGACCAGGCCGCGATCGACAAGGTCTGCACCGAAGCGGCCAAGTGCGTCGTCGTCATCGTCTCCGGCCGGCCGCTGATCATCGAACCGCCGCAGCTGGAAGAGATGGACGGCCTGGTGGAGGCCTGGCTGCCGGGCAGCCAGGGCGAAGGCGTCGCCGACGACCTGTTCGGGCGGGCCCCCTACACCGGCAAGCTGCCGGTGAGCTGGCCGCGGACGCTCGAACAGGAGCCGATCAACGTCGGCGAACCCGACTACGACCCGCTGTTCCCGTTCGGCTACGGCCTGACCGACTCACCCGGCCACGGACATCACCATCATCATCACCACCATCCCTGGCACCACCACCGAGGTCGTTGACGCCGAGCTAGCCCTGGGCGCAGATCATCCGCTTCCACTCCGTCGGCCCCTCGCCATAGCCGGCGTAAAAGGCGACCTTGTTGATCCCCAGGTCTTGGGGGTAGCTAGGTTCGGTTTCACCCGCGTTGATCGGACTGAACAGCCGATTCAACTTTTCGGGTGGGTTCTTGCCGCTCTGACGGACTTCGATCAGGTCTTCGGTGTCACTCCATTGCGTCTTGAAGACTTCGAGCGGGTCCGCCTCGCTCTTCAGCGCCCGGATGGTGTAAGGCTGGGTGTAGGGTTGCGCCGGCTTTTCCGTCGAACCGGGGGCGGCGAACGGTCGGTACACGGCGGTGCTCAGCCCGGCGGTGGGCTCGTGCTCGAACGGGTGAAGCAGGTGCTGGTCAATAGCGCTCTTGAAGTGGATGCACTCGTAGCTCGCGCCCGGCACCTGCGGCCCCGCCGGGTCGAACTTCGTCTGGTAGGGCGCGATCACCCACTGCGTGTAGGCCATCGGCAGCAGTGCTTCGTAGATCGTCCGCTCGGTGCTCACCGCCAGCGACTGGGTCAGGTTCTTTTCGACCGAGTGCCCCCAGGACCACGGGCCTTTCGCCTCGATCTCGGCTTTCTGCAGCTTCGGCCAACTGGAGGCGAAGATCGCTTCGAACTGACCGAGCGTTTCCTTCATGTGATTGAACCGCGTGACGATCGCCGCGCCGAGCATGGTCCCTTTCGCTCGGATCAGGTTCGAGTTCGGTCCCTCGGCTTCCTCGGGCGCCTCCGGGGTCGCCCCCTCCGCAACGCCGAAGCCGCCCGCGATGACCCCAACGATCTCCGGGATTTTCAGGAACTCGGTGTCCTCCCCGAAGCCGGCCATGTCGGCCGCGACGTAGAGGGACTCGGAGATGATTCCTTCAACGTCGACTTCGGCTTCCGCCTTCGACTTCAGCTTTGCGGCTTCTTCCACTTCTTTGACCAAACCGGCGCCGATTCGTTCCGCGTTGACGAAGCTTTGCACGCTCTTTTCGGTGAGCAGAGATTTCCAGTTGCCGATCGCTTTCTGGACGGACGACACGTCGTTCATCTCCCTTTCCAGATCTTCTTTCACTTCGCCGAAGGTCTTTTCGTCGAAGCCTTTGCCGGGAACGAACTTGACTTCCTTTTCCACGCTGTGGATGAGGTCGCTCCAGCGATCGTTGGCTTTGCTGACGTACGCTTCGCGCGGCGTCTTGAACGATTCCGTGGGCCATAGTGCCTTGGCGAAGTAGGCGAGCGCCGCTTCGTTTTCCGCGCCGGTCGAGTTCGGCCACGCACCGCTGCCCGAGTCGGAGAAGGCGAGTTCGCGGAAGCTGTTGGTGGTCGGTAGCGGGATCGCCGAGGCGTTTTCGACCTGCAAACCGGCGCGGGCGTTGCGGACCAATATCCCCGCCAGCCGTCCGGGACCTTCCGCGTACCCGTTGACGTAGTTCGATTCGACGCTTTGGGGATGGTTTTCCGCAAGCATCGTCAGCCGCGACACTTCCACCTGGGGGTTGCCGCCACCAAGCATCGCCACCAGATCGTGGCCGACTTCGCCGGTCAGGGCGCCCACTTGCCCGGCCACCGTGGGATATCCGGGGTTCCAACGGAATTCCTGCTTTTCCGTCAGTTCAGCCTCGCTCTTCGCCTTCAGGTAGGGCTGGTTGTGCCATTCCAGCAGACCGCGGTCGTTCGCCGGTATGAGCGCGTCGTTGACCCAGTATTTGGACCGCCACGGGGCCGTGTTCGGGCCGACCGCTTCTTCGCCGACGGTCTGCATCACGATCAGGTAGTTGTCACCATTCACCCGCCACTGTTCGAGCTGCTTCGCCGCCGCTTCCACACCCTGGAAGTTGGTGTCGAAATAGGGGTTGTCGATGGTGTCGGTGTAGTTGGCCGCCAGGGTCGGCTGACCACTCGCGTTTCCGATGCCGTAAACGGCGATGTGCAGGCCGAGCGCCCCGTTCACGATCGGCGTCGAGGTCGCCTGAACGCCGCCGACTTCGATGACGTTCACCGTGTTGGAGGAGCCTGCGGCCTTGGTGTCGAACGGGATCGCTTCCCCTGAGACGTAGGAGAACGCGTCGGTCAGGACGCTCTGCATCCAGCCGTTGAGGCTGCCCGGCAGCGTGGCCGGCAGGCCTTCGACCGGCTGCTCGCCGAGGCCGTGCAGGTTGCTGAAGCCGCGCCCCGGTTGATGCGGCGTGCCGATCACCGACCAATCGCCACTTTCGACGATCTCACCACGGTCGTTCGGCTCCGGCTTGGGGATCCCGAGCAGGGAGATCGCCTTCGCCAGGTCTTCCTCCGCCGAAAGGGGTGGGTTCGGCTGGGCGATGCCCATTCCGGTGAGGACGAAGATCTCAGATTCACCGGCCCGTTCGTGCGCGGCGGTTTCGATCGCCTTGAGCAGGGCGGGACCTTCGTTCAGCTGGAAGATTTTTTCGCCCGTCGGCCAACTGCCGAACGGTTTGACCGGGGTGAGCGTCTGCTGCCCAAGGACCAGCATGCGGACCCAGCCACTTTTCTTCGGAAAGACCTGTGGGCCGATGCGCGTGCTGCCGTCGTTGGCGAGCGTCTCGATCTGCCAGCCCATCGGCGATCCGGTCGGCAGCGCGGTGATCAAGGTCTCGTCATTGCTCATCGCCTTCGTCGCTTCGAGCGGCAGCGGCGGCGGGGTCGGTTCTCCGATCGGAGTGACGCATGGCGGCGATTCGAGCGGGTTGAGCGGCAGGAACGGGCCGGCTCCGCCGCGCGGTTCGTAGTTCGGCGTCGAGCTCCCCTTAGCCGGCGTGAGCGGGGTCAGCGCCGCTTCCAGGCAGGTCGGCTTGGGCGCGACTTCGGCGCCCGAGGCGGTCGCCTTCGCCGCCCGTTCCCGCGCCGCCGTCGCCTTGCTCACCCGCGCCGCGGTCAGCCGCACCTTGTAGGGCCCTTGAAGATCGGGAAGCAGGCGGGCGTTCCGGCTGGTCCCGTCCGCGATCCGGGCGTGCGAGCCGGCAGGCTTTTCGACGATTTGCCAACGGTAGATCAGCGCGCCACCGCGGCTTCCCGCCTTGGTCGAGCCGGCGCGCAGCGTAACGGCGCGCCCGGTGCGCGTGGTGAGATCCGGCCCGGCGCCGGCCAGCGGCGCGTCCCGGCCGACGTGGATGCGGATCCTTTGCTCGTCCCAGCGGGTGCTGCCCTCGCGCTCGGCAAGGACATCGACGGTGTTGCGACCGAAGTGGGTCCCGTCAGAGGCGCCGATCGCGACGGTCCAGCGGCGCCTGCCTTCCGGCGCGCCGATCGGATAGCGGTGGTGGTTGATCGTCACCCGCAGGCGCTCGAGCCGCGCCGCGGCGCGGATCTGGATCCCCAGCGGCCGCGTTCCGTGCGCGGTGAGCTTCTTCACCTTCAACAGCCCCGCATCCCTGCTGACGGCGACGAACGGCACCGTCACGGGCAGCACGCGGCCCTTGCCGACCGACACCGCGAGCGTGTTTTCGCCGAGGCGGAAGTCGCGGCCGCGGCGCAGCCTTGCTTCGAGCAGACCGCCGTGGCGGTGGAATCGCGCGCTGACGTCGGTGCCCGAGACGGCGGCGTAGAGGCCGGTGGTCGTCGAGGCGCGGACGCGGACCTTGAGCGTCTTGCCGAAGATCCGGGCGTCGCGCTTCGGC
Organism: Solirubrobacterales bacterium; assembly: GCA_035547475.1. GTDB lineage: Bacteria > Actinomycetota > Thermoleophilia > Solirubrobacterales > 70-9 > VAYN01. The sequence goes on along the minus strand of DASZUW010000429.1, from coordinate 1,992 downwards.
GCGAGGATCGCGACCTTCGGGTGCCCACCGTGCTTCGCCTTGGCCGCGAGGGCCGGACGTGCTGCTCCGACGAGCACCGCCGCGAGGCAGAGCACGAAGGCGATGGCCGCGGCGGTGAGCGGGCGGCGGGGACGTTGGGCGGGGCGGGTATCGATCAACGGGTCTCCTCGGAATCGACTGGGTTCATCGCGTCCTCGAGCGTGCGGACCAGGGCGACCCAGCCGACGAACGGCCGCGGCGGCCCGCTCGCGGGACGCAGCTCACCGGCGATCGGGTCGCTGCCCACGAGCAGGGCGAGCTCCACCGTCACGGTCGGCTGGGGCGAGTCCATACACGGCGGCAGTATCGGCCGCGCGCGGCGCGGTTATCTACGGGGAGGCACCCTGATCTTTGGGCTCCAGGTCCCTGAGAATTGGACCCAGCTCGGCCCGCCCGCCGATCCCGAGCTTGCGGTATGCCTGGCCGAGGTGGCTCTCCACCGTCTTGCGGGTGATGACGAGCCGGTGGGCGATCTGCGGGGTCGAGAGGCCGCGGCCGGCGAGGTCGGCGACGCGGCGCTCGCTCCGGGTGAGCGCGTCGACGCCGCTGCGGGCGGCGCGGCGGGGGCGGCGGCCGATCGAGGCCAGCTCGCGGCGGACGGCGGCGACCAGCGGCTCGGCGCCGAACCCGTCGGCCAGCTCGAGCGCCTCGCGCAGCGGGTCCTCGGCGTCCGCGACGTCACCGCGGCGGGCGCGCGCGGCGCCGAGCTCGAAGAGCGCGCGGGCGCGCGGATAGCGCGCGGGCGAGTCGGCGAGCGCCGCGACCGCCGCCTCCAGGTGGGCGAGGGACTCCTCGCCGTCGTCGATCAGGCCGGCGGCCAGGTGGGCGTTGCCGAGCGCCCGCGGCGTGTCCGCGGCGGTGGCGAGCGCCAGCGCCTCCGCGGCCAGCTCGCGCGCCTCCTCGAAGCGCCCGGCGGCGGCCGCGGCTTCGGTCGCGATACGGGCGCCCTGATAGATCCGCGCGGCGCGCACCTTGAAGACCTCGGTCGCGATCCGCATCGCCTCGCGGGCGTCGGCGAGCGCGGCCTCGGCGTTGCCTTCGGCGAGCCGCAGGGTCGCCCGCGACTCCAGCAGCAGCACGTGCTCGGGACGCGCGGTGCCGGCCGTTTCGGCGAGCGCCAGCGCCTCGCGGGCGGCCTCGAGGTCGCCGCGGAAGACGTGGGCGAGGATCAAGGAGGACGTGCCCCAGGGCGAGCTGGTCCAGCCGAAGCGGTAGATCTCGATCGAGGCCTCGGCGGTCCGCACCGCCTCCTCCAGCTCGCCCGTCTCCACCGCCCGCATCGCCTGGTTGTTGAGCGCGACCGAGCGGGCGATGACCGCGCCGCGCTCCCCGGTCGCCGCGACCGCGCCGACGAGCACGTCGCGCAGCGCGTCGAAGGCGTCGATCGTGAGCAGAGCGTAGGCGGCGAAGCCGAGCGCGGTGCCCTGCGGGTTGTCGTCGACCGCCGGGTCGGCGGCGAAGGCTTCGAGTGCCAGCCGTTCGACCAGCGGGGCGGGAGCGTTCTGGGTCGCGAGCTGGGCGGCGAGCAGGGCGCTCAGGGTCGCCGAGCCGATCGGCTCGCCCGCCATCGCCGTGGCGACCAGGGGCTCCACCCGGGCGGCGACCTCCTCGCGCAGGACCGGATCGAGCATCGCCGAGGAGATCCAGATCGCCTCCAGCTCGAGCGCCCGCGGATCTTCCGCCGACAGGGCGGCGCGCGCCTTCGCCGCGACCTCGGCGGCGCGCCCGAACTCGCCGGCGTGATGGTGGGCGCGGGCGAGCGAGATCGAGGCGCGGGTCCGCTGCCGGGGGTCGTCGATCAGCGCCAGGGCGGTGGCGAGGTGCTCGGCCGCGGCGGGCGAGCCCGCGCGCGCCTCGGCTTCCGCGAGGTCGATCAGGACCTGGGCGCGGTCGCCCTCGCCGGGCGGCTCGGCGAGGGCGCGGTCGAGCAGCCGGGCGGCGATCTCGACGCCG
>DASZUW010000428.1:0-3754 GCA_035547475.1 Solirubrobacterales bacterium | reverse complement strand
CGAGCCTACCCCCCGGCGCGGCCTCGCCTTCTCGCCCGCCGTCTCGGCCGTTTCCGCAGTTTGACCTGGCAGCTCGGGCAGAAGTAGGTCGAGCGGCCGGAGACGACGATTCGCTCGACCACGCCGTCGCAGTCGTCGCTTGGGCACGGTTGGCCCTCGCGAGTGTGGACGAGGAAGCGCTCCTGCATGCGGCCTTTCTTGCCGCGCCCGTCGCGGTAGTCGTCGATCGAGGAGCCGCCGGCGTCGATTCCGGCCTCGAGTGCCGCGACGATCCCGTCGCGGAGCGCCGCCCAGTGCTCCGGCTTCATCGAACCGGCCGGCGAAAGTGGGTGCAGGCGCGCACGGAAGAGCGCCTCGTCGGCGTAGATGTTGCCGACGCCCGCGATCCCCGACTGGTCGAGCAGGAACGACTTCAGCGGCGCCTTCTTTCCCGCCGCGATCTCGCCGAGCTTCTCCGCGGTGAACTCCGGCGAGAGCGGCTCGACCCCGAGGCGAGAGAAGCGCTCCGGCAGCTTCGCGTCGTCGATCAGGAACGCCTCGCCGAAGCGCCGCGGGTCCGTGAACCAGACTTCGCGCCCGTCATCCAGCACGAAGCGGGCACGCAGGTGCTTCTCCTCCGTCGTGCGCTCCCCCTGGTAGAGGGTCCGCCCCTCGGAGGGGTCGATGATCTCCCCCTCGTCCTCGACCAGGACCAGGTTGCCCGTCATCCGCAGGTGCATGACCAGCGTCTGCCCGCCGTCCAGGCCTAGCAGCAGGTACTTGCCCCGTCGCCCAAGCCCTTGGATCGTGCGGCCGCCGACCTTCTTGCCGAGCGTCGCCGGACGCACCGGCCGCGACCAGCGAGCGTCACGAACTTCCAACTTCTCGATCGCGTGCCCTTCGAGCTCCGGCTCCAGTTGACGTGCGACGGTCTCGACCTCGGGCAGCTCGGGCACGCCCGGAGTTCTACCCGACCACGCTTGTCGCCCTACTCCTCCTTCGCCCGCGGGTGCGCCTCGTAGTAGACCTGCTTCAGCCGGTCGCCCGACAGGTGGGTGTACATCTGCGTCGTCGCGATGTCGGCGTGGCCGAGCATCTCCTGGACCGCGCGCAGATCGCAACCGTTCGAGAGCAGATGGGTGGCGAAGCTGTGGCGGAGGGTGTGCGGGCTCATCTTGCCGTCGAGGCCGACGGAACGCGCGTGGCGCTGGACGATCTTGTAGAGGCCCTGGCGGGTGAGCGGGCCGCCGCGGAAGTTGAGGAAGAGGCGCGGCTCTTCGCGGCCCTGCAGGAGCTCGGGGCGACCGCCGCGCAGGTAGGCGCGGATCGCCGCGATGGCCTGGCGCCCCAGCGGCACCAGCCGTTCCTTGGACCCCTTCCCGCGCGCCCGCACGAACCCCTCGTGCAGGTCGACGTCGGCCATCTCCAGCCCGATCACCTCGGAGGCGCGCAGCCCGCACGCGTACATCACCTCGAGGAGCGCCCGGTCGCGCAGCGCGGTCGGCTCGGCACCCCGCGGCGCCGCCAGCAGCTTCTGCACCTCCGGGTAGTTGAGGACGTGGGGCAGCTTCTTCGCGCGCCGCGGCGCCGCCAGGCTCGCGGTCGGGTCGTCCCCGATCAGCTCGTCGCGGCGCAGGTGCTTGTAGAAGGAGCGCAGGCAGGCCGCCTTGCGGTGGATCGTCGCCGACGAGCACGGCCGGCGCTCCGCGCTGCCCGTCGCCAGCTCCGCGAGGAACTCGCCGACCTCCGCCGGCCGCGCCTTCAGTGCGTCGAGACGGTGGGCCGAGAGGTACTCGCCGTACTGGAGAAGGTCGGTGCGGTACGCGTTCAGGGTGTTGCGCGAGAGGCCCCGCTCCAGCTCCAGGTAGGAGAGGAAGTCGAGCGTCAGCGACCTGAACCGGGCGTCGGCGCCGGAATCGGCGGGGCTGGACGGGACATCGGGCTTGACGGCGATCGCCATGGCCGCAAGGTTCGGCCCTGTCTAATGAAAACCTCCGGGCGCAACCAACCGTGCGCCGGCGGCGAGCGGCGCTTCGAAGAAAAGCGGGTCGTCCGGGAGCGCCCGCCCCATCGTGGTCGTCGGCAGCCCGGAGGCCGCGTAGCCCTCGAGGTCGACGGGCGCGGCCTCGACCCGGTGCAGGCCGACGCTCGCGGCGCTGATCTGGGACGGGAGCGCCGCCGCGCCCTCGGGGATCGCGACCGTGACCGGGGCGAGGAGCAGCTCCAGCACGGTGGCGGTGTGGTGGCTGAGGCCGCGGTGTCGCTCGCGGGGGTCGCCCGCCGACAGGCGCGGGCTGAGGATCGTCGGCAGCCTCAGGGACAGGGCCGCGTGGGCGCTGTTCAACGCCTCCATGCCGCCGTGGCCGAGCTCGGTGTCGGAGCCGATGATCCCGGGACCGGGCCCGACCAGCACCGCGTCCCAGCCGAGGGCCGCCGCCGCGTCGAGGGCGCCGACCGTGCTGAGCGCCTCGTGCTCGCCGCCGTAGCACGGCGCCGCCGTGACGTGCCCGGCGAGGAGACCGCGGTCGCGCAGCTCGGCGACGTCGCGGGAGAGCGAGCCGGGCAGCGCGCCGCCTGCCGTCTGGACGTACCCGACCCGGGCGCCCGGGCGAGCCTGCGCCGCCGCCCACGCCGCGGGAGCGAGGTGGCCGTGGAGCGGGAGGACGGCGACCGCGATGCCCTCGCCGGCATGCCCCCCTCTTCGGGCGCCGGTGACGGGCCGGCGCCCGCCGCCGCCGCCCGGCCCGCCTCCCCGGCGCTCGCCTCCGGCCAAGCCCTCCACCGGCTGCACCGCGTGCTGCAGGGAGGTGTAGTTCAGCTTCATCACGTGGGCGTCGCCCTCCACCCCGCCGCCCAGGCCGCGGGTCAGGTTCACGTGGACGACGTCGAAGCCGCCGGACCCGAGGCCGAGGTCGAGCGCCGCCGCGTTGACGACGACCTCGTCGCCCTCGCGCATCTCCCCCAGCATCACCTCGTCGGCCCAGGCGGGCCGCCGCTCGCCGCCGACCTCGACCTCCAGCGGATCGGCCGAGACGACGACCCCGCGCCGCAGGTCGAGCCGGCCGCTCACCGCCGCTCCCCGCTCACGCGCGGGCGAGGATGCCCTCGCAGACCTCGAGCATCCGGTCGAGGTCGGCGGCGGCCACGTGCTCGTCGGCGGGGTGGACGCCGTCGGGGCCGTTGGCGAGCAGCACGCTGTCGAAGCCGCCGAGGCGGAAGACGTTCGCGTCCGAGCCGCCGCCGATCGATTCGCGGCGCGGCTCGATCCCGGCGGCGCGCAGGCTCTCCTCGGCGAGCCCGAGGGCGGCCGAGCTTCCGGGCACCTTGTAGCCGCGGAAGAGCTCTTCGACCCGCACGTCGACGTCGCAGCCGAACTCGCTCGCCCCCCAGGCGCAGGCGTCGGAGATCTGCCCGGCGACCTCGGCGGCCCGCCCGGGGTCAAGGCTGCGCGCCTCGGCGTGGATCGCGCAGTGGCCGGGGACGACGTTGCCCGAGGTCCCGCCCTTGATCAGCCCGACGTTCGCGGTCGTGCCCTCGTCGAGCCGGCCCAGGTTCATGCGGCCGATCGCCGCCGCCGCGGCCTCGATCGCGCTCGAGCCGTCCTCCGGGCGCACCCCCGCGTGCGCCTCGACCCCGATGAAGTCGGCGAGGATCTTGTGCTGGGTCGGCGTCGCGACGATCACCTCGCCGACCGGCCCGGCGTGGTCGAGGACGAAGCCGACCTCGGCGCGCAGCCTGTCGAGGTCGAAGGCCTTGGCGCCGCGCAGCCCCTGCT
>DASZUW010000427.1:0-7556 GCA_035547475.1 Solirubrobacterales bacterium | reverse complement strand
AGCGCCGACGCCTCCCCAGGTGCCACTCAGCCATCCTCGACCCCGAAGATCCGACGCAGCTCGGCGACGCACTCCTTGAACTTCTCGTCGCGCAGCCCTTCGCCGGTCGGGTAGCCGCGCAGCGCCGCGACCATGTCGACCGCGCTGCCGCCGGCCCCGCAGGAGAAGCAGCACCAGCCGCCCCCGGGGATCAGATGGGCGGAGGGGTGCTTGTCGGGGTGGCCAGCCGCGGGGCAGCGGATGATGCCGCGGCGACCTGGCTCGGCTCCGACGATCACCCGGTAGTAGTCGGCCGACTCCATCTCCCACCAGGGCTCCGCGCCGCGCCAGGAGGGAGGCCTCCGCACCGGCCGCGCCGGCCTCGGCGCCTTCGGGTCTCGCAGTCCCGCCGCCAGCGTCTCCGGTCGGTGAGGCGCACTCGCCAGGTCGCACATCACCATCCGGCACCAGGCCGCGCCCCGGCCCCGGCCGACGTGCTTGTGGTTCAGCGACCCCGGCAGGCGGAGCAGGCGACCCCGGTTGGCGGAGACCGGGTCGGCGCCGAGCGCCGCGGCCAGCTTTCTGTTGAGCGACTCGCAGCGCCCGGCCGGCAGCTCCTCGGCGAGGAGCCAGTAGGCGTGCACGCCTCCCGATCCCGAGGCGACCACGGCGTGGGGGCGGTGGGCGAAGCGGCGCAGGGCGGCGAGCCGGCGCGGGTCGTCGATGTCGACCCAGGCGACCGCCGAGCTCTCGACCGAGGCGTTGCCGGGAACCGGGACCCGAAGGGTGGGCGGCGTCAGGAACAGCTCGCGCCGCGGGCCGGGGCGGAGGGCACGCACCCGGCCGAGGAATTCCTCCCGGCGACCGGGGCGCACGTAGTTCTCGAAGTCGTGGCGCCTGAATTCGCCGAGCCTCCCGTTTGCGAGCCGCGGCGCCCAGGTCAGCTCGACGAAGCCCTGGCGCCCCGTGTGGATCAGCTCGGTCAGGAGCGCGGCGTGGCCGTCGGCGTCGAGGACGCGGTCGACGCGCTGGCCGCCGCGATCACGGATCGCGACCGGCTGCAGCGGCCCCGCCAGGGGGAGGGCGGCCGCGGCCGCCCGCGGGGGGCTCGCCACCGTCACAGTCCCACCTCCTCGGGGGCGAGGTCGAGCGCCTCGCTGAGCACCACCGCGATCTCGGCGGTGGCGACCCGGGCGTGGCGACGCCGCCCGTGGGTGTCGAGGGTCCCCTGCAGCCCGAGCCGGCGGTAGAGGAGGCTGACCACCGCGCCCTCGTCGGGCGAGTCGCTGAAGCCCGGCGAGCGAGAGCAGAGCGCCGCGGGCGAGCGCCCGAGGGCGAGCTCCTCGGCCAGCGCCTCCTGCAGCCTTCGCAGCGGCACATGGCTGGGGCGACGCGCGCGACCGACGCCCTCCATCAGGGCCCGCCCGGCCTTCGCCGCCTCCTTGCCGGAGACCTGAAGCATCGCGGCGGCCGCTTCGGTCAGCCGGTAGACGGCCTCCTCGCCGTCCTCGAGGTCGCCGACCTCCGCGGCGACCCGGGCCTCCGCGGCGACGACTCCGACCGGGACCCGGCATGCCCGCGAGAGGTCCGGGTGGCGGCAGAGCCGGCGGGCCCTTCGGTCCCAGTCGGGGCGCTCGGCGATCGCCCGCACCCCCGCCGCCGCCGGATAGGAGATCGCGCGCTGCTCCCAACCCGCGCTCCGCGCGCCGAGGGTCAGGGTGTAGAGGGCGATGCCGGCCCCGTCGCAGATCACCAGGTCGCGTTCGCGGACCCGCAGGCGGGCGAGCGGCGGCGGCGCCCCGGGTCCGGCGACCCTCGCCAGGTGCTCGAGGGAGCTCCCGTCGGGGTCCCCCGGCGCCTCGACGTCGGGCATCACAGTGGCCGTGGTCTCGCCTGTCTCTGACATCGCGCTCGCCCCCTGCACGGACGGCGTGCCGGTCGCGCCACCCCCCGCGGGAGCGGCACGGGCCGCCTCACAGGTCCTCGGCATCACGTCCATCGCGGCCTTCTTCCCGCGGCCGTGCGGCCGCCTCGTCGATGGTCCTCGCGGGCCCGTCGCCCTCGCGGTCCTCGGCGAAGGCGGACCCCGAGCCTCGGACCCGCACCCGCCTCAGCTCCGCGCCGAGGCCCCGGAGGGCCAGGTAGATCAGCGCCACCTCGAGGGCGAAGTCGACGCCCGAGCCGGAGAGGGCGCGGAGGTTCGGGTTCCGCGCAAGGTCCCAGCCGACGCTGGCCGACCAGCCGAGGACGGCGACGAGCGCCCTGGCGAAGCCACCGATCAGGAGGGCGGCAGCGACCCGCCTCGGCGTCACCGCCTCGAGGATCCGCTCCACTACCGACATCGGCCCTCACCGCCTCGTCCCCGGGGCGCAGTCGCCCGTCCGGTCCGGCGACGGCTCCGGCGGCCCCGCTCTCCCACCCTGATCGCGACACCGGGGCCGCGGCGCCGCGGCCCTGTCGCCGGGATCGCCCCGGTCGCCTCCAGGTGGAAGCGCACCTTCTCGGCCCCGGCGCGGGCGAGGCAGAGGTAGGCCTCGCGGTGAACCCGCCCACGGCAGCGCATACGGCGACGCATCTGGGCCTCGAAGCCCTCCCAGCGGCAATCGAGGGCGCCGGCTACCTCGGCGCCCCCCCGGCGCTCGCCGAGGGAGGCAAGCGCGCGGGAGATCGCCGCGTGGGATACGTCGACCACGACGCGGCCCATCAGGCCTGCAGCGGGAACCGGGGCATCGCCCCTCTCCCGATCGCCGACGACGCGGCGCGGAGTACCCTCGCCGCCCGGGAACGCCTCGCCCCGCGTGGGGCCGAGGGGCCGGCACCGTCGCGCCGGCGGTCCTCCTCGGCGAGGCGGGCCAGCTCGGCGTCGACGTCCATCCCCACCCACAGGGGCTCGTCGTGGTGGTCGATCATGCTCATGGTCAGTCCTCCTTCGCGCTGGTGCGCGAGGTAGGGACGGGGAGGCCGGGGCTCGCGGACGCGAGTCGCCCCCCGTCCGGGGTTCTTTTGAGGGCATCCGCCGGCAGGGGGTGCCGGTACCTCCGGCCTCAGGCGGCCTGGGGGTGGCTGGGCAACTGACCGCGGACACTCGCGTCGCCGAGTGCCTCACTCGCGGCCTCATAGATCGCGACTCCGCGGTCGTAGCGGACCAGGTCGCGGAAGGGCAGTCCGCGCGCGACTTCGACCTTGGCCATCCTGACCATCTCGGCCAGGTCCTCGCGGGAACCGAGGCGGGAGATGATCCGGCGGATACGAGTTGCTTCCTTGCTCATGGTAATCCTCTCTCCCACCGCCGCCACCTCCGGCGGCGGCGGTGGGCAGCTTGTGAGACCCCGCCGGAGCGGGACCTCGCGTGGACTAGTGGTCGGCGTCGGTCAGGCGGTGACGTAGGGCAGCTCGGCCAGGTGCATGACCCGGGCCCGGCTGGCCGCCCGGATCGCGCCCGCGGCCTTGATCAGCGCGGACTTCGGCGGCATCCCCGCCTTCAGTTCGCGATCGAGGATCCGTTGCGCGCGCTCGCGGTGGCCCACCATGAGCGCGTGCGACTCGGTGAGGACCTCGCCATCGGTTATCGTCTTCGCTACAGGGACAGCGTGTGCGTGTGACATCGCTGATTCCTCTCCGCGGGGCGTTGAGCACCCCGCTCGATTTCAGGGGAGGGCCGTTGACGCGGTCCTCCCTGTCTTGGTCTGGTGACTCCGCCGGGCCGCCCACTCGCGGGGTCCGCCGGTTCGCGCCGCAGGGCGCTTCTCCTCGTTTCGCCGATCACGACGGGCCGGCCTCGGGATCGAGTCGTCGCGCGCGGTCTGCGCCGTGCTCGGGTGTCGATCGTGGAGGAGGGCCTGGGGTCCTGCTGCTCGGTGCGGGTCCTAGATGCGGGGCTTCACGGAGATGGCGTGGAGCTGGGCGGTCGATCGAAAAGGACGCAGGAAGCTGGTCTTGACGATCGCAGGTGGACTCTGATTCGAGTGCCTATGTGAGGGCCGCTGAGAGCGGGGACTGCCGGGAAATGGCTTGAGAGATGAGGGTTCAGAGGCTAGGGCCTCGGCTCCTCTTGTCAAGGAACTGACCGCCTGGCTTCGCTGCATGCCTCTACTCCTCTTCCCCTTCGCGGCGGCTGGGATTTTCGTCTTCCGGCATCTGGCTCTGCGACTGACTTTGAGGCCTGCCGGACGTGTCCATTTGAGGTCTGATTCGCGTGGATTTGCGGACTCGAAGGACGCTCAAACGGACACCTGCCGGACGCCTTTCCAGGCCTGCCGGACGCCTTTCCGCCCCAGGCGGACATGCCCTCGCCGCGCTTGGCGGACAGGCGGGGGCGGGCCTTCCGTGTCGTCAGTGGATGAGTCAGGCGGAGGCATCGACCCGACCTGATCGCATGCAGACGAAATCCACCACGCTCCAACTCCTCGAGCAGCGCCTCATCGAGATCGACCGCGCGCCCCACCCGATCCGCCTCGTCGCCAGCCGGCAGCTGCGGGACTCCTGTGACCAGGGGGGCGAGCCGCGGTCGCACCACCTCCGTCCTGCCTTCCCGCCAGTGATCTCCGGCCCGGCCCGCGCGTGGTGCGGGGCGCACGGGCGCCGCCGCGACCCGACGCCGAGCCAGCAGATGCGGGCCGCGATCTCCATCGGGCCGAAGGAGCTCCGCCGCATCGGCGCCGACGCGCCGATCCTCCACTCCGTCGAGCCCGAGTGGACGATCGGGCGCCCGGAAGACGGCGTGCCCTCCGACCGCGAGGAGGCGGTGACGACCGATGAAGGTCGCGGCCTCGTCGCACATGCGCCGCCGCCGGCAGATGGCGGTCGGCAGGACCGGGCGGCGATGACATCCGACAGGGGGCGCTGCCGCCCCGATCCCGCACGCTCCTCCGCCGCATGCCGAGCTAGGATCCGTTCCGACATAAGTGGGGCCGCGCGCAGGAACGCCGGCCCCGTGGCGACCGGCTCAGTGGCAACCAGGCCGATCACAGCGGGAACGGTAGCGAGCTACCGGCTCCAAAAAGCGGCCCCCGGCGGCGCGCCAACGCCAGCCGAGGGCCTGACCAGAGGAAGGGCCTTCTTCCAATGGCTGGCACGAACCCTATGGGCGCATGCACGCCCCGCGGAGCCGACCGATCCGCTGTCGTCGTCGAGCTACCGCGCGGCGCGGTCGGTGCGCCGACCGGCCTCGATGCCCGGGCGGCCGATTGGGGCCTGAGCGACGATGGACGCCAGGGCAGCGACCAGGAAGCTAGGAGCGGCTCGGCGAGCGCCCCACTCCGCTGCCGACCGGCGAGACGAGCTGCCGCGCCTCCTCTACACGCGCGAGGAGTCGGCCCGGGTGCTGGGGATGAGCCTCAGCCATTTCCAGCGGCACGTCCAGCCGCGCATCCCCTGCGTCTACGTTGGCCAGCTGCGCCAGTACCGGCCCGAGGATCTGAAGGCGTGGGCAGAGAGGGAAGCCAGTGAGCGCCGCTGAGCCTGAACGGACCGAGCCCAGGCGCCGCACCGTCGACACCAAGACGCGCTTCGACGGCGTCTACGCGCGCCACCAGCTCCCCTGCGCGCTCGGCGTCGGCGGGGCACGGTGCGACTGCACCCCGCGCTACTTCGGCATCGTCTGGGACCGCGCCGCGGCCCGTCACCGCAAGACCGGCTATTTCCGCCTCGCGACCGAGGCCCGCGACGCCCGTCGCGACCTGCTCGAAGCGGTGCGCCAGGGCAGACTGCCGAGGCAGTCGAGGGTCCGCCTCGAGGAGGCCCGGGAGAGGTTCCTGGAGGCCGTGAAGGAGGGGGTGGCCCTGAACAAACGCGGCCGCGCCTACAAGCCGAAGGCGGCAAGGAGCCTCGGGCACGACCTGGCCCCGTTGCCCGAGTCGATGTTGCGCAAGGCGGTCGATCGCGTCACGCGCGGCGAAGTGCAGGATTTGATCGACGACCTGAAGCGCAAGGAACTCTCGGCCTCCCGGATCGCCGGAGTCGTCAACGCGCTCCGCTCTCTCTACCACTGGGCACATCTCCACGAACTCGTGGGGACCGAGTTCCCAACCGATGGTGTCCGCCTGCCTGCGAAGGACGAGAAGCGACGTACCCGGATCGTCTCGCCGAGGGAACTGGCCGACCTCTTGATCGCGGTCGGCCGCCAGACGTCGGCGGAGCACAAGGAAAAGAAGGCACGCGACCAGCGCGAGACGCTGCGCGATTCGGTCCCCTTCGCGCTGGCCGGTTACGCCGGGGCGAGGCATCAGGAGATCCAGGTGCTCGACTGGACCGACCTCGGCCCCGGTTTCGAGGCGCTCGAGCTGGCGGCCGACGAGGACGGGAGGAAGCCGGGAGGCTCGTGGCGCATCGTGCCGGCGGTGGCACCGCTTCGGGCGATCCTGCGCGAAGAGTGGCTCGCGCAGGGGCGTCCCAAGAAGGGCAAGATCTGTCCGCCGCAGGCGTTCCGAAAGACCGGCCTCGTCGCGCTCAGCAGGTTGCAGGCCAGGGTCCACAAGCGGTGGCGCGAACTGGGTCTTCAGCCGACCGGCCTCCACGACCTGCGCCACAGCTTCGCCACCTGGCTCGACCATGCCGGGGTCAGCCCCAAGGTGTCCTCCGAAATCATGGGCCACATGACGCCGGAGTATCGGGCGCCCGGGGCCGCGCGCATCACCCAGGACCGCTACACCCACATGCTGACGGGCGAGCTGCAACGCGCACTGGTCCAGCTCGAAGCCTTCTTGGAGGAGCGGCTGAAGGAGGAATCCGCCCGTGCCGGGAAGACTCGATAGAGGCCGCTGCCGTATCAGGGACGGCCTTGTTCGGCACGCTGCATATTCTCTTTCGGCCACGACGGCCGAAGGCATTTCCGCGGTGGTGGCCCCTCTACTACGTTCGCGCCCATGAGGTTCAGCGTCGACCGGGATCTGATCACGGACGCGAGCACCGGATGCCGGCCGACACCGGCGGGCGGGCCCTGTGCTTGTCCGGGGTGATCCGGGATGTCCCGAATCAAGGACTTCATGGCGGCCTCCAAAACTTCACCGAGATTTCGTTCCCTATACCGTTCCCTAGCAAAATCCGACCGCCCTGATTTGGCTCTAGGATGCGCATCGCGGGCACCGATCAGCCGCGAGTGAACGGTCTCCAAAACCGGCGATTCCAGGTTCGAGTCCTGGCTGCCCCGTCTCCGCAGATCACCCGCCGGCCGGCTTCCCAAGACCAATGCGGGTCTCTGGGGACGAAGCGTCGAGCAGATCCTTATCGCCGCTGACGATCGCGTCTGCCACCGGGTCCCTGGCGTTCAGCCGGGCAGAGCCGTCCGGCGTTCGAGCCAGGCGACGAGCTCCTCTTGGGTCGCCTCGCCGGCGGCGATCCTTTCAACGGTCCTCGACAGAAGCTTTCGGGCCGATCGGCCGGGACCTTTGTCGACCCCGAGCCATCAGGCCGTCCGAGCTGGTCCCGGACGGGTTCCGTGGGGAGGTGGGCATAGGGACGGGAGGAGGTGCGGGCTTCCGTCACGGTTCGGCCAGGAACGTCACCGGTCCACATCAGGCGGAGGGACGTCAGTGCACTGGTGCCCCCTATGGGCGGTACAAGTGCACGGACGTCGTGGG
>DASZUW010000426.1:0-2975 GCA_035547475.1 Solirubrobacterales bacterium | reverse complement strand
ACTGGCGCCGACGACCCGCCGCCCCTAATCCCCCGCGTTGAACTCCGCGATCGCGATACCGAGCATCACCATGCCCAGGCCGAAGACCATGAAGATCTGCAACGCCACCGGCACCGACCAGCCGAACCAGGTGATCGGCGGGTTCAGGGTGGCCTTCGCCGCGGCGCTCAGGTCGAGGTTGTCGAAGACGAGGGTCCGCATCGGGGCGACGGCGTAGGTGATCGGGTCGATGCGGTTGAGGAAGGCAAGCCAGCCGGGCAGGTCCCCGGACGGGAAGAGGGCGCCGGAGATGAAGAACATGGGCGTGACGATCATCTGCATCACGCCAATGAAGGACTGCATCTGCTTGATCCGCGCCGCGACCATGACGCCGAAGGCGGTGATGCTGAAGGCGAGCAGCAGCTGGAGGGCGAAGACGCCCAGCACCAGGCCGACGCTGTAGGGGACCTGGACGGCCCAGGCGAGCGCCAGCAGGATGAGGCCCTGGAGCGAGGCGACGGTGGCGCCGCCGAGGACCTTGCCGACGACGATCGAGCTGCGGCGCACCGGCGCCACCATCATCTCGCGCAGGAAGCCGAACTCGCGGTCCCAGACGATCGAGGCGGCCGAGAACATCGCCGTGAACATCACCGAGATGCAGAGGACGCCCGGGTAGATGAAGGTCTTCAGGTCGACCCCGTGGGTGCTGGCCGCGGAGAGCTGCTGGAGGCCGGAGCCGAGCACGAAGAGGAAGAGCAGCGGCTGCACCAGCGAGGTGACGATCCGCATCCGGTCTTTCTGGAAGCGGATCAGCTCGCGGCGCCAGACGATCTTCACCGCGCGCGCCTCGGAGCGCCAGCTGCGCGGCGGGACGCGGACCTGGACGGTCGGCACCGGCGCGGGCGCGCCCGGCGTGGCGGGGGCGGCGTCGGTCGCGCGCATCGTCGCCCCGCCAACGCCTGCATCACGGCGCGGTTTTTGTTCTTCGAGGCCGACTCCTCGGCATCGCGGATCGTCGACCCGGTGTGCGACATGAAGACGTCGTCGAGCGTCGGCCGCGAGAGGTTGACCGCCTTGATCGGCACCCCGAGCGCGGCGAAGAGCCGTGGCACGAACTCCTCCCCCTCGGCGACCGCGAAGCTGACCGCGCCCTCGGAGATCGTCGCCTCGATGCCGAAGCGCTCGCCCAGCTCGGCGATCGCCCGCTCGTCGTCGGCCGTCTCGATGCGGATCCGGTCCGCCCCCACCGCCCCTTTCAGCGCGCCCGGCGTGTCGAGGGCGACGATCTCGCCGCCGTCCATGATCGCGATCCGCCCGCAGAACTCGGCCTCGTCCATGTAGTGCGTGGTCATGAAGATCGTGATCTCCTCGCTGCGCTGCAGCTGGCGGATGTAGCCCCAGATCGAGGCGCGGGTCTGCGGGTCGAGGCCGATCGTCGGCTCGTCGAGGAAGAGGACGCGCGGCGAGTGCATCAGGCCGCGGGCGATCTCGAGGCGCCGCCGCATGCCGCCGGAGAAGGTGAGCACCTGCGAGTCGCGCCGCTCCCAGAGGCCCACCATCCGCAGCACCTGCTCCATGCGCGGCCTGACGACCTTCGATTCGACGCCGTAGAGCTCCGCGTGCAGGCGCAGGTTCTGCTCGGCGCTGAGGTAACCGTCGAGGGTCTGGTCCTGGAAGACGAGGCCGATGTGCCGGCGCACGTCGTCGCGCGCGGCGACGACGTCGAAGCCCGCGACCTCGGCCCGGCCCGAGGTCGGCTTGGTCAGCGTGCACAGCATGTTGATCGTGGTCGTCTTGCCCGCCCCGTTGGGGCCGAGGAAGCCGAAGACCTCGCCGGTGCCGACCTCGAAGCTGACGCCTTTGACGGCCTCGAAGTCGCCGAAGGATTTGCGGAGGTCTGTGACGGAGATCGCTGCCATACGCTGTACGGACCGACCACTGTACACTGTACGGACAATGGACGTCAGCCCGCCCGAGCGCAGGAGCGGCGAGCAGAAGGCCTGCCGCCGCGCCGAGATCGTCGCCGCCGCGGTGCGGATCGCCGACGCGGAGGGCGTCGAGGCGGTCTCGATGCGGCGCCTCGCCGACGAGCTCGGGGTCGCGACGATGACCCCCTATACCCACGTCGAGTCCAAGGACGAGCTGATCGACCTGATGCGCGACGCGGTCGCCGCCGAGATGATCCTCCCGGAGCCGATCCCGGAGAACTGGCGCGAGGCGCTCCGCGCGATCGCCCACCGGACCAAGGAGGCCTTCGAAGCGCACCCATGGAGCCTCGACGTCGCCCCCCGTCGCCCGCGCGCCCGGATCAACCGCCTGCGCCACGTCGAGCAGTCGGTCGGGATCATGGTCCGCCTCGAGGTCGACGCGCCGACCGGCCGCGCGATCCTGATGTCGATCGACGACTACGTGATCGGCTACTGCGCCCGCAAGCGCGCGCGCCAGCGAATGCTCGACTCGCTCGACTCCAAGGGCAAGGCCGACCTCCACTCCTTCGACGATCCCGACCCCGAGGTCGCCGCCGCGCTGGCCGCGGGAGAGCTGCCGCTGATCAAGAAGGTCACCGGCCACCCGAGTCGCAAACACCCCTTCGGCGTCCCGCCCGACTCCGGCTTCGAGCCGGGCCTGGAGTGGCTGCTCGACGGCATCGAAGGGACGGTCGGCCCACCGGACGACGGCGAGGGCGTGACCCCCGCCGAGCTCCTCACCGGCCACGACGAACTGGACCAGCGCCTTGCCCGCGTCCGCGCCGAGGCGCCGCGGGCGACCTGAGTAACACCGCCAACAGCGCGGGCGACCTGAGTAAACCCATTGATAACCAAGGTCGCCCGCGGCGGGCATGGCGTAACGAGGGTCGCCCGCGGTCAGCGGGGCAGGTACGGTGGGCGGATGGCTCGCATCTTGCTCGGCGCGCCCGGGTCCGGGGTGAAGGCCGCTGAGGCGCTCGGGGCGCTCGCTCGCGGCGCCGTCGCCCGCGGCGCCAGCGCGAGCGCGGT
>DASZUW010000425.1:0-4526 GCA_035547475.1 Solirubrobacterales bacterium | reverse complement strand
CTGATCGAGCTCGGGCGCCGGTTCTTCCTCGCGCCCCGCGAGCCTGTCGCGACCGCGCTGGACGGCCGCGAGGAACTTCTGCAGGTTGACTTCCAAGGTGTTGAGGATCTCGTCGGCGTAGTCCTCGGCGCCGAGGCGGATTTCGCGCTCGCGGTTGCGGGCGTCCTCGACGATCTCGTCGGCGGCCCGCTCGGCCTGTTTGGTGACCTCCTCGTCGGAGATCAGGCGGGCCTGCTGCTCGCGCGCCTCGCGGACGATGCGCTCGGCCTCGCGTTTGGCCTCGGCCAGCATCTCCTGGCGCTCCTTGACGATCCAGCGCGCCTGCTTGATCTCCTCGGGGATCGTCGCCCGCATCTGGTCGAGGAGGTCGTAGATCTCCTCGCGGTCGACGCGCACCTGGTCCGTCAGCGGGACGGGGCGCGCGTTGTGAACTACGTCGTCAAGTTTGTCGATGAGGACCAGGACGTCCATAAGCGGATCGTAAGCCTACGTGTATGCGGGGGTTTTAGCCAAGAAAGAGTAACCCTGGGCGAATTTGCAAGGAGATGCCCAGGAACGGATGAGCGCAAACACCCTACCTTGCGCGTCGGCCTATCTGTCGGCGAGACGCTCCGCGAGGGCGCTCGCGACCCCCGGCGGGACCAGGTCGCCGACGTCGCCGCCGAAGGTCGCCATTTCCTTCACGCCGGTCGAGGAGAGGAAGCTGTAGTGCGGCGAGGCGATCACGTAGATGCTCTCGATCCCCGGATCGAGCTTGCGGTTCAACTGCGCCATCTCGAACTCGTACTCGAAGTCGGAGATCGCCCGCATCCCCTTGACGATCGCGTGGGCGTCGTTCTCGCGCGCGAACTCGACCAGCAGGGTCGAGAAGATCTGCACCTCGACGTTGTCGAGCTCCGCCGTCGCCGTCTCGATGAACGCCTTGCGCTCCTCCGCCGTGAAGAGCGTCCTGTTCTTCCGCAGCGGGTTGTTGACGACGCCGACGACGACCTTGTCGAAGACCTTCGACGTCCGCGTGATGATGTCCAGGTGGCCGTTCGTGACCGGGTCGTAGGTCCCCGGGCAGACGACGGTCCCGTTCCGCTTGCTCACTCACCCTCCAGCCCGTAGATCGACACGTCGGCGGCCCCGTAGCGGCGCTGTCGCAGCCGCTCCAGCGAGCCGATCGCGAGCGGGCGCCGGGCGCCGCTCTCGACCACAACGCGCCCACCGGGGGCCAGCACGCCGGGGAGGTGCGTGTCCAATTGCCGGGCCACGAGGTCGGCGAGTCTATAGGGAGCATCGACGAAGACGAGGTCGTAGCGCCCCCCGTCCGGCCCATCGTTGGCGGCGAGCCAGGCGCCCGCGTCGGCGCGCACGAGCCGGGCGCGCCCCCCCAGCCCGAGCCGCTCGACGTTGCCGAGCGCCGGGCGCGTGTCGCGGTCGACGAGCGTCGCCCGGGCGGCGCCGCGCGAGAGCGCCTCGATCGCCAGCGCCCCGGTGCCGCAGTAGAGGTCGAGGACGGCGGCGCCCTCCACCCGCGCCCCGAGGCTGGAGAAGACCGCCTCGCGGACCCGCTCGGAGGTCGGCCGCACCTTCCAGCCGCGCGGCGCGACCAGGCGCCGCCCCTTGAGATCGCCCGCGATGACCCTCATGCCCAGATCAAAGCGGGATCGGGTCGGCGGCGCCCGCGCCGAACCGCCGGCGGGCCGCCTCGAGCAGCGGCCCGAGCTCCGGCGCCGCCAGCGAGCCGTGCTCGCGCAGGAGCCCCAGCACCTCGTCTTTGGCCTCGACCAGCATCGCCTCGTCCTCGGGCAGCTGGGCGACGGTGAAGCGCGCGGTGCCGCTCTGGCGCGTGCCGAGGATCTCGCCCTCCCCGCGCAGCAGGAGGTCGACCTCGGCGAGCCGGAACCCGTCGCTCGTCTCCTCCACCGCCCGCAGCCGCCGCCGCGCCATCTCCCCCGCCTCGCCCGCGAACAACAGGCACTGCGAGAGATGCTCGCCGCGCCCGACCCGCCCGCGCAGCTGGTGGAGCTGGGAGACGCCGAAGCGCTCCGCCCCCTCGATCAGCATCACGGTCGCGTTCGGCACGTCGATCCCGACCTCGATCACCGTCGTCGCCACCAGCACGTCGGTCGCGCCCGCGGCAAATTCACGCATCACCTGATTCTTCTCGCTCGAGTGCATCTGCCCGTGCAGCAGGCCCACGCTGAAGTCGCGCAGCGGCCCGCGCCGCAGCCGCTCGGCCTCCTCCCCGGCCGCCTTGCCCGGCAGTTTCTCGGAGGCCTCGACCAGCGGGCAGACGACGAACGCCTGGCGCCCCTCGCGCAGCCGCGCGCGCAGGAACTCATAGACGCCCTCCCGGTCGTCCTCGCCCGCGACCCGCGTCAACACCGGCTTGCGCCCCGCGGGCAGGTTGTGGAGGGCGGTGGTGTCGAGGTCCCCGTACGCGGTGAGGGACAGCGTCCGCGGGATCGGCGTCGCGGTCATGTGGAGCACGTGCGGGGCCATGCCCTCGACGCCCTTGGAGTCGAGCGCGCGCCGCTGCTCCACCCCGAAGCGGTGCTGCTCGTCGACCACGCAGAGCCCCAGCCGGGCGAAGCGCACGGTCGGCTCGATCAGCGCGTGCGTCCCCAGGATCAGCCCGAGCTCGCCGCTCGCGAGCTGGTTCAGGGCCTGGCGGCGCAGCGCGGCCGAGGTCGCCCCGGTCAGCAGCGCGAAGGGGATCGCCTCGGCCGCGAGCAGCCGCCCGAGGGTGATCGCGTGCTGCTCGGCGAGCGTCTCGGTCGGCGCCATCAGCGCCGCCTGGTAGCCGGCTTCCAGCGCCCGCAGCATCCCGTAGACGGCCACCACGGTCTTGCCCGAGCCGACCTCCCCCATCAAGAGGCGCTGCATCGGCTCGCCCGAGTCGACGTCGGCGTCGATGTCGGCGAAGGCGGCGCGCTGGTCGGCGGTCGGGGTGAAGGGCAGCGAGGCGAGCCAGCGCTCGACCAGCGCCCCCGGCCTGCCGAAGCGCGGCGCCGGCCGGGCGAGCCGGTGGCTCGCTTTGCGGGTCGCCAGCAGCGCCTGGTGGAGGAAGAGCTCTTCGAAGCCGAGCCGCCGCCGCGCCTCCTCCAGTTCCTCCGGCGACTGCGGGAAGTGCGCCGCCTTGATCGCGGAGCCGACGGACCCCAGCCGGTGCTTCTCCTGGATCCGGGACGGCAGGCCCTCGATCGCGTTGCGCGCCAGCGGCACCGCCTGCTCGACCCATTCGCGGATCTTCTTCGGCGGGAGATCCTCGGTGGCGGGATGGACGGGGACGAAGGACGCGCCGCTCGGCCGCTCCGCCGCCTCCGGCGGGTGACCCCGATCATGGGGGCGAGAACGTATACCTCGCTCGCAGTCCCCCTGATCGGGGGCAGGACCCGCCGGCCGGGAGGCATCGTCCTTCTCCCCCGCGGAGCTGACGAGCTCCCATTCCTGGACGGCGAGGCCCTTCGGGCTGCGTTTGCCGGTGAGGAGCAGGGTCGCGCCTTTTTCGAGCTTGCCGCTCACCCACGGCTGGTTGAACCAGGTCGCCCGCACGTGGCCCGATTCGTCGCCGACTTTCACCCCTACCATGGTCAGCTTCCCGCGCCGGAAGGGGCGCGGGGGGTTGCCGAGAACCTCGACCAGGACGGTGCCCGTCTCGCCCGGCTCGAGCGCCTCCAGGAGGCGGATCTGGCGGTCCCGGTGGCGGTGCGGAAAGCGGTAGAGGAGGTCGCCGACCGTCGCGATCCCCGCCGCCCGCGCCGCCTCGGCCAGCTTCGGCCCGACCCCGTCGAGCGCCTCCAGTCCCACCTCCAGCACGCTCGGGCGCGGCCAGTGCACCGGCGCGGCGCGCAGCTCGGCCCGCGTCGGCTCCCCCACACCGGCGAAGCCGCGCACCGCTACTGCGCCGCGAGCAGCCACCACCAGCTGGGCTGTCCTCCCTCGTGCTTCTCGAGCTCGACCCCGTCGGGCACGTGCGCGTCCACCTGGTCGAGCGGGATCGGCGCCTCGGCGCCGCCGATGACGGTGATGATCTCCGCCGCGCCGCCGTCGGCCAGGGCCGCGACGGTCGCCTCCAGCGTCGACCCCGCCCCGCCCCAGGCGACGATCTCGTCCGCCACGAAGCCGACCGCGTCGCCGCGCTTGAAGCGCCCCTGGGCGTCGTCTCGCGCCGCCGGGGCGACCCCGCCGGTGGCGACGTCGGCGAGCGCCCCTTCCAGCCGCGCGGCGTTCTCGTCGAGGGCCGCGGCCGGGTCGAGCTCGACCAGCGCCCGCAGGCTCGCCTGCTGGGACTTCGCCGGCACCACCCGGGCGGGCTTCTCCGAGAGCTCGCAGGCGCGCTCGGCGGCCATGATCACGTTGGAGGAGCTGGGCAGCACCAGCACTTCCTCGGCCTCCGCGCCGTGGATCCCGGCGAGCAGCTCGGCGGTCGAGGGGTTCAGCGTCTCGCCCCCCGGGACGACGTCGGCGCCGAGCTCGGCGAAGAGGCGTTCGAGGCCCGCGCCCGCCGCCACCGCGACGGCGCCGGTCCGCCCAGT
>DASZUW010000424.1:0-2577 GCA_035547475.1 Solirubrobacterales bacterium | reverse complement strand
CAGCCTGCCAGGACCCCCATGAGGCGCCCAGGACCCCCGCCGCCCGCGCCCCGAACCCCTGTGGACGGCCCGAGCCCGTCCCTCGCCGGCCACCGCCCCGTCCCTACCCCTCCCCCGGCGACACCAATTCATGCTGGTAGGCGTACGCCACTGCCTGGGCGCGATCCCTGGCGCCGATCTTGGCGAAGAGGTGGTTCACGTGGCTCTTCACGGTGGCGGCGCTGACCACGAGGCGGTCGGCGATCTCGCCGTTCGAGAGGCCGGCGGCGATCAGCTCCAGGACCTCGGCCTCGCGCGGGGTGAGGCCGTCGGGGAGCTTGTCGTCTTCGGGGCAGGGCGGCGCCTCGCCGCGTCGGACCGCGGTCAGAAGTTGGCGCTGGACGGCGGGGTCGATGGCCGCCTCGCCCGCGGCGACGCGCTCGACCGCGCTGCGGATCTGCTCGGCGCCGGCGTCCTTGGTCAGGGAGCCGCGGGCGCCCGCCTGGAGGGCCTGGACGACGGTCTCGTCGTCGGCATAGGTGGTGAGGGCGACGACGCCGACGTCGGGGTGGGTCTCGGCGAGCCGCCGCGTCGCCTCGATGCCGTCCAGGCGCGGCATGCGCAGGTCCAAGAGGACGACGTCGGGGAGCTCGGCGGCGACCATCGCCAGCGCCTCCTCGCCGTCGGCGGCGGCGCCGACCGGCTCGATCCCCTCGATCAGCCCCAGCATCAGGGTGAGGCCCTCACGGACGACGCGCTGGTCGTCGGCGACGATCACCCGCAGCGGCGTCGAGCCGCCGTCCTCGGTCATGCGGGCACCCAGAGCTCCACGCGGAAGCCGTCCTCGGTCGGCCCGGCGAGGAGGCGGCCGCCGATCAGCTCGGCCCGCTCGCGCATGCCGCTGACGCCGTAGCCGGAGCCGGTGCCCGCCAGCGCCGCGGGCTGG
This sequence comes from Solirubrobacterales bacterium, assembly GCA_035547475.1. Taxonomy (GTDB): domain Bacteria; phylum Actinomycetota; class Thermoleophilia; order Solirubrobacterales; family 70-9; genus VAYN01. The sequence continues at coordinate 1,652 of DASZUW010000424.1, read as the reverse complement.
GGCACGCGCGACTCGGCCCCGTCGCCGGCGTAGTCGGTGACGATCAGCTGCACGCCGTCCGGGTCGTAGTCGAGGCGGATCGCCACCAGCTCGGCCTGCTCGGCGTGCTTGCGCACGTTGGTGAGCGCCTCCTGGGCGGTGCGGAAGACCGCCAGCGCCGCTTCGGAGGGCAGCCGCCGCGGCGTCCCGCTCACCTCCAGCGTGCACTCGATCCCGTGCGCGCGCATTTCCTCGATCAGCTCCTCGAGCTTGTCGGGGCCGGGGACCGAGTCGCCGCGCAGCGCTTTGATCGCCGCCCGCGCCTCGTCGAGGCCGGAGGCGGCGTGCCGGTGGGCCCGGCCGATCGCCGCGATCACCTCGGAGTCGACATCGCGGTCCAAGGCCAAGAGGCGCGCCCCCTCGAGCTCGACCGAGAGCGCCGAGAGCGAGTGCGCGAGCACGTCGTGGAGCTCGCGCGCGATCCGCCCCCGCTCGTCGAGCGCCGCCGCCTCGTTGCGCGCCAACCGCGTCCGCTCCTCCTCGGCCAGCAGTTCCTGCGCCTGGATCTGGTGGTTCTCGCTCAGCCGCACGAGGTGGCCGATCACGAACATGAAGATGTAGGCGATGTTGGTCCAGGCGAGGACCAGGAGGCGGTCGCTCCCGGTCGCAAGGATGCCGACGTCGACGATCCCGATGATCGGGATGATCGCCGCCAGCGCCAGCCGTTTCGGCAGCCGCATGACCGCCGAGGCGACCGCCGCGTAGGTGCCGAGCACCGCGGTGCCGGATGGCTGCACCGTCATCAGCGCGATCGAGGCGAGGCCGAGCAGCAGGACGAAGGCGAACTGGGCGCGCTCGCCCTGGGGATCGTAGGAGAGCTCGATCCCGATCAGGACCGCGATCGTGCCGCCGCCGAGCAGCGTGACGAGGCCGGTGCCGTGAAGGGCCGGGGTCGGCGTCCCGATCACCCCCGAGAGCAGGACGAGGATCATCGTGAAGATCGGCCAGATGCGGATCCGCCGCGGAGACTTCCGGCCCGGCTCTCCGCCGAACCGGTTGCGCAGCAGCATGATCCCGTGCGGGCGGTCGGGTTCACCGTCGGGGCGGAAGATCTGCATGGCCACAGGTTAGGAGTCCGCCCGCGGGTTGTCATGGGCGCCGGGGTTGAGCCGGGGGGAGCCGGCTCCACCCAGGGGTTGAGGCGAAAGTTCGGCGCCCGAGCCGATGCGCCACCGCGCCCCGCGCCGTAGCTTGCCCGCCATGGATATGGCGATACGCGTTCACGGGCTGCGGCGCTCCTTCGGGGACGTCGAAGCCGTCGCAGGGGTCGACCTCGAGGTCGACCACGGAGAGATCTTCGCCTTCCTCGGGCCCAACGGTGCCGGGAAGACGACGACGATCGAGATCCTCGAGGGATTCGGGGAGCGGGACGCCGGGGAGGTCGAGGTGCTGGGCGTCGACCCAGCCCACGCGACGTCGGACTGGCGCCAGCGGGTCGGGATCGTGATGCAGGAGTCGCCCGGCGAGCAGGAGCTGACCGTGCGCGAGTGCATGGAGCTCTACGCCGGTCTATATAAGGAGCCGCGCCCCGTCGATGACACGCTGGAGCTGGTCGGGCTCGACGCGGAGGCGGCGGCGAAGATGACGGGCACGCTCTCGGGCGGCCAGCGGCG
>DASZUW010000423.1:0-5814 GCA_035547475.1 Solirubrobacterales bacterium | reverse complement strand
CCGTAACCGCGGCATCCTCGTCCGCTGGTCCAAGAAGGAGGAGAACCACCTGGCCCTGCTGCAGCTCGCGAGTGGACTGATCGCGTTCAAGAAGGCGCACGCGGCGAGGCTTGCGGCGGGCCTATAGGGATAGGCCCTTAGGCGCCACAGCCGCGCCGGCGGGGGGGCGAAGCCATGAGGAACCGTGACGAGGCCCCGTAGTTCGTCACGAACCCCCGCCCCCTGTTTCACGAAAGCCCCACCGTCCTGGGCGCCTCATGGGGGTCACAGCCTGCCAGGACCCCCATGAGGCGCCCAGGACGGGCCTGCGGCGTCCCGAACCCTTGTGGATGGCCTGAGCCACCCCCCGTCGACCCCACCCTCACCGCTTCCGGTAGCTGATCGCCGGCGGGGCGATCGCGCGGATCTCGGCGAGGAGACGGGCGGAGATGGCGGCGGGGTCCTCGTCGGGCCGGGGCTGGCCACCGGCGGGGTCGAAGAAGTGGACCTTGAGGTGGGGGCGGCGGGGGAAGCCGGTGAGGTCGGCGGTGCCGGTGACGGCGACGCAGCTGACGTGGGCCTCGGGGACCTCGAGGGCGAGGCGGCCGACGCCGCTGCGGGCGCGCATGACCTTGCCCCGCGAGCGCGTGCCCTCGGGGAAGACGCCGACGCAGGATCCGCCGCGAAGCGCCTCGATCGCGTTGGCGAGCGCCTGGGCGTCCCCCGCCCCGCGGACGATCGGGATCTGGCCCATGCCGTTGAGCACCGGCGCCAGGCCCTTCACGTCCCAGAGCTGGGATTTGGCGAGCGCGCGGATCATCCGCCGCTTGCGCGCCGCGACGCCGATCATCACCGGGTCCCAGTGGCTGTCGTGGTTGCCGACCAGAAGCAGCGGGCCGCTCGCGGGCAGGCTCTCGAGGCCGCTCACCTGGAGCCGCCCCCACCGGGCGACCGGAAGGTTCAGGGCCATCGCGATGCGGTAGGTGCGGGTGGGCTCACGCATGCCGGGGGCGGGAAGCGTAGTCGTTGTCGCGGTCCCGGGCGCGCCGGGCCTCGGAATCCGCAAATTACGATCTAGAGTGTCGCCTGTGTCGCAAAAGCCGCTCGAGCTGATCCTTGCCAGGAACCTGATGTCGGCGCTCTCGACCCCAGCCTTCCTGGTCGACGAGGGGGGATTGCTGGTCTTCTACAACGAGACCGCCGGCGCGCTGCTCGGCAAGGGCTTCGACGAGGTCGGCCAGGTCGGCCCGAGGAAGTGGGGCGGCCTCTTCGGCCCCTACGACGAGAGCGGCGCGACGATCCCCTACGACGAGCTGCCGGTGGTGCGGGCGGTGCGCGCCGGGCGCCCGGCCCACGCGACCTTCGGCGTGCGCGCCTTCGACGGCCGGGTGCACGCGGTCGAATGCTCCGCCCTCCCGATCCTCACCGCCCACGGCTCGCAGGGCGCGATCGCGATCCTCTGGCCGGTCGAGGCCGACCTCCCGGCGGCAGCCGTCGCCGGCACCGCTGTCACGACCGCCGCGAACGGCGCCGCGACGCACCCGAACGGGGTCTCGGCGTGAAGGTCGACCTCTGGGGGGCGCGCGGCTCGGTCCCCTCCCCCGGCCCGGAGACGATCCGCTACGGCGGCAACACCTCCTGCGTCGGCGTCACCCTCTCCGACGGCTCGCTGCTCGCGCTCGACGCCGGCACCGGCATCCGCAACCTCGGCCTCGCCCTCCCCGCCGAGACCGACCGCCTCCACATCCTCCTCACCCACCTCCACCTCGACCACATCCAGGGCCTCGTCTTCTTCGAGCCGCTCTTCCGCTCCCAGGCCGAGGTCGTCATCTGGGGCCCCGCCTCTCCCGAGGCCAGCCTGCGCGACCGCATCGCCCGCTACATCTCGGCGCCGCTCTCGCCGGTCGAGGTGCGTGAGCTGCCCTGCGACGTCTCCTTCCGCGCCTGCCCGGAGCGGTGGGAGATCGGCCCGGCGAGGATCACCGCCGCCTCGGTCGCCCACCGCGGCCCGACGCTCGGCTACCGGATCGACGACGCCGGCGCCTCGCTCGCCTACATCCCCGACCACGAGCCGGCGCTCGGTGCCGACCTCGACGCGCTCGCGCCGGAGTGGATCTCCGGCTTCGCCCTCGCCCAGGACGTCGACCTCCTGATCCACGACGGCCAGTACGCCGACGAGGAGTACGCCGACCACCTCGGCTGGGGGCACTCGGCGCTCTCCCACTCGCTGGGCTTCGCGCGGCGCACCGGCGCCCGTCGCACGCTCCTCTTCCACCACGACCCGCTCCACTCCGACGCCTGGCTCGACGCCCACGCCGCCCGCGCCGCGGCGCAGTGGGAGGCCGCCGGGGGCGCGCCCGGCGCGGTGACGGTGGCCCGCGAGGGCGCGCGCCTCGAGGTCGACACCGCCGCCGTCGCGAGCGCGACCGACGAGCGAACCGCCCCCGCGCCGCCCCCCAGCCTGGCGCGCCCATGAGCCCGATCGACACCGCCCCGATCGACGCCGCCGCCGCCCGCTCGGCGCTCGTCGCCCGCGCCCTCGCCAAGGCCGGCAAGGAGCACGCGGGCCAGGTCCGCACCGGCAGCGGCGGCCTTCCCTATATCGAGCACCCGCGCATGGTCGCGGCGACGCTCGCCGAGCGCGGCTACGGCGACGAGGTCCTCGCCGCGGCCCTGCTCCACGACGTGGTCGAGGACTCCGACACCACGGTCGCCGACCTACGCGACGAATTCGGCGCCGAGATCGCCGACCTCGTCGCCGCCCTCTCCGACGATGAATCGATCGCCGGCTACCGCGCCCGCAAGGACGAGCACCGTGCCCGCGTCGCCGCCGCCGACGGCGACGCCCTGCCGATCTACGCCGCCGACAAGCTGGCCAACATGACGACCCTGCACGCCGCGATCGGGGCGGCGGGCATCGGCGTCGCCGACGAGTACGACGTGCCGCTCGCGGTCAAGCTCGAAGTCTGGGAAGCCGACGCGGCGATGTTGCGCGAGGAGGCGCCGGACCTCTCCCTGCTCGAGCCGCTGGCGGGGGCGATCAGCCTTCTCGCGGCGGATCTAAGAGCGGCAGACCCTCATCCCTGTAGGTGAGGCGGCGGCGCAGCGGCAGCGCCACCCAGAGCAGGAGGAACATCGTCAGCACCAGCACCGTCGTCACCGCGGTGGTCGCGACGGTGCCGAAGAGGAAGTTGGTGACGAGCATGATCGCGCAGGTCATCGCCAGCGCCAGCGTCCCCAGCCCGGCGATCGCCAGCCGGTTGGCGACGAAGACGAGCCGGTGCTTCTGCTGGTAGCGGAAGGTGAGCCGGTGGTAGGCCGAGGGGGCGATCAGGAGCGCCGCCGACAGGGCCGTGAGCAGCAGCGTCACGAAGTAGATCTTTTCGTCGAAGTCGCTGGCTTTGCTGAAGTTCTTCTGGAACGGCACCGCCAGCAGGAAGGCGAAGAGGACCTGCACGCCGGGCAACGCGACCCGCAGCTCCTGCAGGAGCTCGCCGAGGTTGCGGTCGAGGCGTTCCTCCTCGGTCTCGTCGCGACCCGACGGACGCTCCCCGCGGTCGCGGTCCTGATGCGGAGCGGGCATGGTTGGACCATATGCCGGCCGGGACCCGTGGTCGTCCTTTTCCGACGCCGGCAGGCCGCGTACGATGCCGCGATGGGACGGCTGGCGGTCATCCTCGGCTCCAACGCGCTCGGCCCGGGCGGCGAGGAGATCGCCGCGGCAGCGGCCGCGCACGGGGCCGCGATCGTGCAGCGCCACGGCGGCGCCGCCGACTACGTCCTCCCCCACGAGATCGACCACGCCGCGAACCTGCGGCCGCTGGTCGAGCAGGGCTGCGACCGGGTCCTGGCGATCGCCTCGGTGGGCAGCCTGCGCACCGACCTCCCGGTCGGCTCGCTCGTCTGCCCCGACGACTTCATCGCCCTCCACGTCTCGGCCTCGATCTTCACCGACACGCGCGCCCACTCGGCCCCCGGCTTCGCCGCCCACTGGCGCGCCGAGCTCCTCGCCGCCTGGGCCGAAGGCGGTGAGGCGCCGGTCGACGGCGGCGTCTACTGGCAGACGCTCGGGCCGCGCTTCGAGACCCCGGCCGAGATCCGCATGATCACCGCCCACGCCGACGTGGTCGGGATGACGATCGCCTCCGAGTGCGTGGTCGCGGGCGAGCTCGGGCTCGAGTACGCGGCGATCTGCGTCGTCGACAACCTCGCCAACGGGCTCGCCGAGCGCGAGCTGAGCGTCGCCGAGATGGAAGCCGACCGGATCATCAACGCGACCCGCCTGCGCGACGGGCTCGCGGCGGTGCTGCCGCGGCTGGGGGCGGTGGGCCGGTGAGCCGCGCCGGGCGGGCGGGAAGCGGCGCGGGCCGGGAGCGGCGCCCCCGGTGAGCGGCCTCGTCGTCACCGACGCCCGCCTCGACGGCGAGCGGGTCGGGCTGCGCTGCGCGCCCGACGGGACGATCGCGGCGCTCGGCCCCGAGGTCACCGCGGCGCCGGGCGAGGAGACCCTCGACGCGGCCGGCGCGATCCTCGTCCCGCCGCTCGTCAACGGCCATACCCACGCGGCGATGACGCTCTTCCGCGGGTCCGGCGGCGACCTGCCGCTGATGCCCTGGCTGGAAGACCGGATCTGGCCGGTCGAGGCCCGGCTGGACGCCGACGATGTCTACTGGGGCACGCGCCTGGCGTGCCTGGAGATGGTCCGCTCCGGCACCACCCGCTTCTGGGACATGTACTGGCACCCGGAGGCGACGGCGCGGGCGGTCGCCGACGCGGGCGTGCGCGCCTCGATCGGCGCGCCGTTCCTCGACCGAGGGCGCGACGTCGCCGCGATGCGCACCGCGGCGGTCGAGCACCTCGACGCCCTCACCGCCTTCGGCGGCCCGGTGTCCCCCGCCCTCGCCCCCCACTCCATCTACATGGTCAGCGAGGAGTCGCTGCGCTTCATCGCCGAACTCTCCGCCGAACGCGGCGTGCCCGTCCAGATCCACCTCGCCGAGACGAAGCCCGAGGTCGACGACTGCCTCGGCGAACGCGGCCGCCGCCCCGCCGCCTACCTCGACGACCTCGGCCTGCTCACCGACCGCACCCTGCTCGCCCACGGCGTCTGGCTCGACGACGAAGAGCTCGACCTGATCGCGGCGCGCGGCGCGACCGTCGTCTCCAACCCGGCCGCCAACATGACACTCGCCGTCGGCAAGATCTTCGACTACCCCTCCGCCCGCGCCGCCGGCGTCCCCGTCGGCCTCGGCACCGACGGCGCCGGCTCCAACGACTCCCTCGACCTCCTCGCCGACCTGAAGCTCTTCGCACTCGCCCAGCGCCACGCCGCGGCCGACGCGACCGCGATCACGGTCGGCGACGCCTGGGCGCTCGCCACCGGAGCGAAGGCGCCCCTTCTCGGCGCCACCCCACTCGCAATCGGCGCCCCCGCCGACTTCCTCCTCCTCGACCCCTCCGCACCGGAGCTCGCGATCGGCGACCTCACCACCGACCTCGTCTACGCCGCCGACCGCACCGCCGTCGACACCGTCGTCGTCGCCGGCCGCGTCCTCATGCGCGGCGGCGAGCAACCGGAGCGCGACGAAGTCGTCGCAAAGGCGCGCGAGCGCGCCACCCGCTTGGGGCTTTAGGGGGGAAGGAGCGGTCGGGGGACGTCCGAGGGACGCGGCCCTCTCGGCCACGACCCGGGTCGGCTGTGGCCGTGGCCGAGAGGGCCGGGTGATCGGGGAGAGGGTGAGGGACCGAGGTGAGGCGTCGTCACGAAGACGTCGGGAACTCCACGCTTCCTCCCGCCTTCCTCATGCCTTCCCACCGCTCAGGACCTTGGCGTGG
>DASZUW010000422.1:0-10129 GCA_035547475.1 Solirubrobacterales bacterium | reverse complement strand
GCGAGGCCGCCCCGGCGGCGCTCGTCGCGGCCACCGGAAAAACGGCGCGGGCGGCGGAAAGCGGCGCGACGCGGGGGCGAGGAGCCCAAGCCGCCGAAGAGACGCGGTGCCGGGGGCGGCGAGACGATGCGGCGGATCCTCGTCGCGGTGCCGGCGATCGCGATCGCGATCGCGATCATCGTCACGCCGAGCATCGTCTTCATGCTGGCGATGATCGTCGTCGGCGTGCTCTGCCTGCGCGAGTTCATCGAGATGGCGGGCTCTGCCCGCCCCTTGGCGATCCCGGCCTACCTGGCGGTCGTGGCGATGGTCGTCGGCGCCCACTTCGGCACCTCCTACACGGTCTTGCTGATCTTTGCCGCCTCCTTCCCGATCCTCTTCGCCTTCGCCGCCGACGCCCGCCACCGCGACGGCTCCACGGTCTCGATGGGGGTGACGATGCTCGGCGTCGTCTGGATCGGCATCCCCCTGGCCCACGCCGTCTTCCTCCGCGACCTGCCCGACCACGGCGGCCCGCTCCTGATCGACGTCCTCGTCGGCACCTTCGTCACCGACACCGCGGCCTACGCCACCGGGCGCATGTTCGGCAGTCACAAAATCGCGCCCTCCCTGTCACCGAACAAGACCGTCGAGGGCCTCGTCGGCGGCTTCATCATCGGCACCATGGGCTTCTGGTTCGCCGGCCTCTACCAGAACTGGCTCTCCGGGTTCGACGCCCTGGTCATGGGCGCCGCGATCGCCGCCATCGCCCCGGTCGGCGACCTCTTCGAGTCGATGCTGAAGCGAGACCTCGGCAAAAAGGACACGGGCACCCTCTTCGGCCCCCACGGTGGCGTCCTCGACCGCCTCGATGCCGTCCTCTTCACCGTCGTCGTCGGCTACTACCTTGCCGTCGCCCTCGTTTACTGACTCTTGTCACATTCCTTGACCTAGCCGAGACGCCCCCGTACCGTCGCCGCCATGAGCCGTCGGAGGCCGATCGAATTGCTGCTCGTGAGGTGGGGTTTCGCTGCGTTGGTGGCCCTGGCGGCAGCGGGTGGGCTCGCCGCCGCCGTGAGTGTCGCTCCTCCAGCAGACATTCCAGGCGTCGCCCTGCAGGCCGTGGCGGTCTATCGCGTCGAGGTGGGTGCAGCGGTTTTCTGCGCCCTCTACCTCGTTACGTTGGCGCTGGTTCTGGCCATGCACAACCGTGGCTTCACCGAGATCGGAAGCGGCGGAATCAAAGCGCAGGGTCTTTCTGAGCTCTCGCAGGATGAGCTTGCGATCAGGGACATACTGACGGAGCTTTCCGACGAAATCGACAACCTCGAAACCCGATTGGAGGTCCTCGATGTCCGGTAGGAAGCAACCCGACCCGCCAGAGGTGGTCAAGGCGCGCAAGGAACGTATTCGTCGGCTTCTCGGAGAGCTCAGCGAGTCCATCGAGCGGAGGAGGGTGATCGTCAACAGATTGCGGGCGGAAGAAGGCCTGCCGCCGCTGGAGTCGCGCAGGCGCGTTTAACGAGCCGCAAGGTCCGCTCCGTATCCTCCTGAGACATGAGGAAAGTGCTGATACTCGGCTCCACGGGGTCGATCGGGACGCAGGCGCTCGAGGTGATCTCGGCCTCGCCGGACCTGCGGGCGGTCGGCTTGGCGGCCGGGCGCGGCTGGGAGACGACCGTGGCGCAGGCGCGCGAGCACGGGGTGGAGGCGATTGCCCTCGCCGATCCGGATGCCGCCGCGCGGGCGGGGGAGGCCTGGGACGGACGTGTGCTCGCGGGCGAGGAGGGCGTCCGGGAGATCATCACGGCGGTGGAGCCCGACCTCGTCCTGAACGGGATCGTCGGCGCCGCCGGCCTCGCCTCGACCGTGGTGGCGCTGAGCGCCGGGATCGACGTCGCGCTCGCCAACAAGGAGAGCCTGGTCCTGGGCGGCGAGCTGGTGATGGCGCTGGCCGAGGCCACCGGCGCGCGCCTTCTGCCGGTCGACTCCGAGCACTCGGCGCTCCACCAGCTGATCGGCGCCGAGGCCCCGGGCACCGTCGACCGCCTCGTCGTCACCGCCTCCGGCGGCCCCTTCCGCGGCCGCGCGGACCTCAGCGACGTCAGCGTGGCCGACGCGCTCGCGCACCCGACCTGGAAGATGGGCGGTCGGATCACGATCGACTGCGCGACGCTGATGAACAAGGGCTTCGAGGTGATCGAGGCGCACCACCTCTTCGGCGTCCCCTTCGAGCGGATCGACGTTGTCGTCCACCCGCAGTCGCTGGTCCACTCGCTGGTCCAGCTGCTCGACGGCTCGACGCTCGCCCACCTCGGCTACCCGGACATGCGGGTACCGATCTCCTACGCCCTGCACTTCCCCGAGCGGGCGCCGGTCGACGTGCCGCGCCTCGACCTCGCCGCGGTCGGCGCGCTCACCTTCGAGGAGCCCGATCCCGACACCTTCGCCTGTCTGCGCCTGGCCCTCGAGGCAGGCCGCGCCGGCGGCACCGCGCCGACCGTCCTGAACGCCGCCGACGAGGTCGCCGTCGCCGCCTTCCTCGCCCAGGAGATCCCCTTCACCGGGATCGCGGCGGTCATCGAGCGCACGCTCGAGGAGCTGCCGGGGCGGCCGGTGAACCATTTCGACGACCTCTTCGCCGCCGACGCCGAGGCGCGCCGCCGCGCCGCCGCGCTCGCCAAGAAGATGACCCCCGCGTGAGCTGGCTCTACGTATTCCTCGGCTTCTGCCTGCTGATCCTGCTCCACGAGGCGGGCCATTTCGTCGCGGCCAAGGCGACCGGGATGCGGGTCGAAGGCTTCTACCTCTTCTTCGGCCCGACCCTGTGGTCGTTCAAGCGCGGCGAGACCGAGTACGGGATCAAGTCGATCCCGCTGGGCGGCTACGTGAAGATCAACGGGATGAACCCGGAGGAAGAGATGCCTCCGGGCGAAGAGCACCGCGCCTACCACCGGCAGAAGGTCTGGAAGCGGATCGTGGTCGCGGCGGCCGGCCCCGCGGTGAACATCGTTCTCGCCTTCGTGATCCTCTTCGCCGTCTTCAAGATCGGCGGGCTGGAAGAAATCAAGCCGCAGGTGGGGGAAATCGAGCCGAAGACGCCCGCCTCGAAGGTGTTGCAGCCGGGTGACGAAATCGTCGCGATCGAAGGACAGAAGTTCGCCGGCCTCCCCGCCGAAAAGAAGATCGAACGCTTCGGCAAGCTGGTCACGGCGCACAAGTGCGCGGGGCAGCAGAAGGACGGGTGCGTCGCCGAGACGCCGGTCGAGCTGACGATTCGTCGCGACGGCCAGGTGCGGACGATCTCGGTCAAGCCCCGGTACAACGCGGAAGCGAAGCGCCCCCTGATCGGCTTCTCCTACGGGGGCGAATTCGCGCCGATCACGACCTCCGAAGCGGTCGACAAGTCGACCAACGTGATGGGCGAAGTGATCAGCCGGACCGGATCGGTCTTCGCTCACATCTTCGAATCCGACAAGCGCAAGGAAATCTCCAGCGTCGTGGGGATCAGCGACGTCGGTCACGAAGCGGTCAACGAGGGCTGGCGCGAGTCGTTCCTGCTCCTGGCCCTGGTCAGCCTCTCGCTCGGATTGATCAACCTGGTCCCGATCCTGCCGCTCGACGGCGGCCACATCTTCTGGGCGATCGTGGAGAAGCTGCGCCGTGGCCGGCCCGTCTCGATCAAGGTCATGGAGCGCGCGACGATCATCGGTTTCGCCCTCGTCCTGATGCTGATGGTGATAGGAGTCTCCAACGACATCGGCCGGATCACCGGCGAAGGCTTCGACGTCTCCAAATAGCCCGCGGGGCGACCCGGATAACCTTCAGGCATGGCCTCCAAACGCCAGATATTCGTCGGCAGCGTGCCGATCGGCGGTGGCGCGCCGGTCGCGGTGCAGACGATGACCAAGACCGAGACCGCGAACCTCACCGCGACGCTGGACCAGATCCGCAAGGTGGCCGACGCGGGGGCGGACGTGGTGCGCTGTGCGGTGCCGCGGGAGCAGGATGCGGACGCGCTGCGCACGATCGTCGCCGAGTCGCCGATCCCGGTGATCGCCGACATCCACTTCAACCACACGCTGGCGCTGAAAGCGATCGAGGCGGGAGCGCACGCGATCCGGCTGAACCCCGGCAACATCGGCGGACGGGAGAAAGTCGCCGAGGTCGCCGAGCTGGCGAACAAGCGGCGCGTGCCGATGCGGATCGGGGTCAACTCGGGGTCGCTGCCCAAGCACCTGCACGAGCTCGAGCGCGAAGCGCCGGTCCAGGCGCTGGTCGCCGCCGCGGTCGAGTTCGTCGAACTGATGGAGAGCCTCGACTTCACGAACTTCAAGGTCTCGATCAAGTCGACCAACGTGCCCTACACGATCGCCGCCAACCGCGAGCTGGCGGAGAAGATCCCCTATCCGCTGCACCTCGGCATCACCGAGGCGGGGACGAAATGGTCCGGCGCGCTGAAATCGGCGGTCGGGCTGGGGACGCTGCTCGCCGACGGGGTGGGGGACACGATCCGCGTCAGCCTCTCGACCTTCCACGCCGAGGAGGAGGTCAAGGTCGCCTGGGAGATCCTGAAGGCGCTCGGGTTGCGCGAGCGGGGCCCGGTGCTGATCGCCTGCCCGACCTGCGGCCGCCTGCAGTTCGACATGGACTCGGTGGTCGCCGAAATCGAGCAGCGGCTGGAGAGCTACGAGGAGCCGGTCGAGGTCGCCGTGCTCGGCTGCGCCGTGAACGGGATCGGCGAGGCGAGCCACGCCGACTTCGGCATCGCCGGGGCCAAGAACGAGGGCCTGATCTTCGCCGGCGGCAAGCCGCTCCGCAAGGTCCCGCAGGCCAAGCTGGTCGACACCCTCTTCGAGGAGATCGACAAGTCCCTCGACCGCGGCAAGGTCGAGGTCGACGAGGCCGAGGCGCGCGAGGGCGCGGCCTGGCTGGCCAAGATCGAGGAGGAGAACGCCGGCGACCTGACGCCGGAGAAGATCGCCGCGATGGAGAAGGAAGCCGTCGAAAAAGGCGAGTCCGACCGCGTGCTCCTCGACGAGCAGGTCTCGCCGACGGTGGGGCGGAGGTTCACGCGGGCCTAGGGCTTGGGCGGCTCGGGCTCCACAGGGGTTCGGGGCGCGGAAGGGGTCCTGGGCGCCTCATGGGGGTCCTGGCAGGCTGTGACCCCCATGAGGCGCCCAGGACGCGGGGGGTGCGGGGGCGCGGGCGGTACAGGGACCGGGGCGGGACGGACTTACGTGGGGCGCCGTGAAACAGTGGTGCGGATCCCGTGCGGGAGACGCCACACCTCCGACCGGGCCGGGTCGCCTCGTGACGAAGACGCCGGTAAGGCGCCGGGGACGTCACGCTCCTCTGGGCCTTCCGTCACATCCTGGGCCGGGATGGAGGGCCCCAGGAGGTGCGGGCGACCTGGGTTAACCCATGCGTAACCCAGGTCGCCCGCGTTAACCCATGCGTAACCCAGGTCGCCCGCGCCTGCGTGCGTGTCGTGCGACACGGACCGAGGCGTGGAGTTCCCGGCGTCTTCGTCACGACGCCTCACCTCGGTGACGGATCCGTGCGACGTCCGCAGGCCTCCCGTCGCCCTCCCGTGACCCTGCGGCCACGGTCCCTGATCCTCTCCCCGATCACCCGGCCCTCTCGGCCACGGCCACAGAAGACCCGGGCCGGCGCCGAGAGGGCCGCGTCCCTCGGCCGTGCCTTGCCCGCCCCTGCGTCGGCCGCCAGGCCCGCGTCCCTTGTGCGTCCCTCGGCCGTCCCTTACCCGCCCCCGTCAAACCCCGGGCGCCAGCTTGCGGGGCCGGGGCCCCCGCCCGGGCCGCGCCCCGGCGTCTCTTCCCGGCCCCGGCCCGCCTACGAGTCGATCTCTACCGGCTCCAGGTCGTCCGCCGGGTCGAAGCCGAGGATCTTGCCGTAGAAGTAGAGCTCGGCTTCGAGGCAGCGGATCTCGGTCTCGGATTTGCGGAAGCCATGTTGCTCGCCCTCGAAGGCGAGGTAGGCGTGGGGGACGTGGTTGGCGGACATGGCGGCGACCATGGTTTCGGCCTGGTTGGGGGGGACGATCTCGTCCTCGAGGCCCTGGAAGAGGATGACCGGGGAGGTGAGGCGCTCGACGTAGTGGATGGGGGAGCGCTCGCGGTAGAGGTCGACGCGCTCGGGATAGGGGCCGATCAGGCCGTCGAGGTAGCGGGACTCGAACTTGTGGGTGTCGCGGGCGAGGGCCTCGGCGTCGGCGACGCCGTAGTAGCTGGCGCCGGCGGCGAACTCGTCGTGGAAGACCAGGGCGCAGAGGGTGGCGTAGCCGCCCGCCGAGCCGCCGCGGATCGTGAGGCGCCTGCCGTCGACCTCGCCGGTCTCGGCGAGGAAGCGGGCCGCGGCGACGCAGTCCTCGGTGTCGACGATGCCCCAGGTGCCCTGGAGCTTGTCGCGGTAGGCGCGGCCGAAGCCGCTTGAGCCGCGGTAGTTGACGTCGACGACGCCGAAGCCGCGGCTGGTCCAAAAGAGGAATTCGCGGTCGAGGGCGGGGGTCACGTGGGAGGTCGGGCCGCCGTGGCTGACGACGATCAGCGGCGGGCGTTCGTCCTCGGGCCCGACGAAGTCGGCGTTGGTCGGCGGGTAGTAGAAGGCGTGGGCGGTGTCGCCGTCGCCGGTCGGGTAGGCGATCGCGCGCGGCTCGGCGACGAGGGCCGGGTCGACCGTCTCCTCGGAGGAGGTGCGGATCGTCTCCACCTCGCCGGAGGCGACGTCGACGACGACCACCTCGGGCCCTTTGGCCGGCGTCGCCGCGGCGAACGCCACCCTGCCGCCCCGCGCCATGATCGAGGGCGCGCCGAAGGAGGTGAACGGCAGGCCGAGGTCGCGCACCGCGCCGCCGCCCGCGTCGAGCGCGGCGAGCCGTTCGGTCGCCTCCTCGGTCCGGACGACGACGATCGTCCCGTCCTCCAGCTCGGCGTGGGTCTGCATCGTGAAGAGCCACTGCGGGTGGCCGAGGTCGGCGCGCTCGGCGGTCAGCTGCTCCACCGCCGGCAGGTCCTCGGCCGCGTCCGGCGCGCCGAGGTCGGTCATCGTCCGGTAGAGGTTCCACCAGCCGTCGCGGTCGGAGACGAAGCGCAGCCGGTCCTGCGAGTCCCAGGACGGCGCGAACACCGCCTCCTCCGGTCCGCCCGCGAGCGGCCGCGCCGCGCCCGGGTCGCGCACCGGCGCCACCCACAGCTCGGTGCCGTCCCAGGGCATGTTCGGGTGGTCCCAGCAGACGAACGAGAGCCACAGCCCGTCCGGCGAGACGCGCGGCGAGGAGTAGAAGTCGCGGCCAGCGGCGACGACCTGCGCCGGCCCCGACCCGTCGAGCGGCATCGTGACCACCTGGTTCTCCGGTTCGGCCCCGCCGTCGTGCACCTCGCGCACGCAGAACAGCGTCGCCCCGTCGGGATGGAGCTCGAAGTCGGCGTAACGCAGCCCCGCGGGCCGATCGGGCTCCGGCGTGATCGCGACCGGCTCGCCGCCCAGCTCCAGCCGGTAGGCGCGCTGGTCGGCGAAGTCGACGTAGACGACGAGCTGCGGCCCGAGCAGCTTCCAGGCGCCGCCGCCGTACTCGTGCACGCGGGTGCGGACGTTCGCCCCGGGCGGCGTCACCTCCTCGGGCTCGCCGCCCGCCGGGCGCCGCATCAGCGCGCTGCGCCCGCCCTCGGCCGGCCGCCCCTCCGCCCACCAGACCGCGCCGTCAGCGGCGATCGTCGCCCCGCCGAGCCGCCGCCCCCCGCGGGCCACGTCGGCGGGCGCGATCGGCGAACGCCAGGACCCGAACGGGGCGACCTGCGGCATCAGATGAGCTCCTCGCCCGGCGGTTTGGCGTCGACCACCTCGCGCAGCGCGCCGGTGTCGACGTCGTAGACGAAGCCGCGGACCGAGTCGCGGTAGGGGAGGAAGTCGGAGCGGCGCACCCGCTCGATCGACTGGCGCACGTCGGCCTCGACGTCGACGAAGGACTCGATCGCGAACGCCGGCGCCACCCCCGTCGCCTCCTGCAGCTCGGCGCGGAAGCCGTCGTCGGTCACCGTCTGCATCCCGCAGTCGTCGTGGTGGATCAGCATCACCTCGCGGGTGCCCAGCTTGCGCTGCGAGAGCGCCAGCGAGCGGATCACGTCGTCGGTGATCACGCCGCCCGCGTTGCGCAGCACGTGCGCCTCGCCGCCCCCCAACCCGAGCGCCGCGAAGACGTCGAGCCGCGAGTCCATGCAGGTGACGATGGCCAGGTGGCGGTTCGGCTGCACCGGCAGGTGGCGCTTCTCGACCCTCGCCGCGAAGTCCTCGTTGTGGGCGACCAGCTCGTCGATGACTCCCATGGCCGCGGACCCTACCGCGACGCGGAGGCGGGGTCGCCGGCGCGCTTATCCCGCCGTCCGGCGGGTATCAGGGCGGCGAACCATCCACCTTCAAGGAGGAACCGATGACGGCGACCGACGGCGCCACGACGAAGACCTACAGCAAGGGCATCTTGGGCAGCGATCACAAGGGGGACCGCGAGAAGATCGTCGCGCTGCTCCAGAAGGCGTACTGGATGGAGATGGAGACGGTGATCAACTACGTCACCAACTCGGTCAACGTCGACGGCATCCGCGCGCAGGAGATCCGCGAGTCGCTCGCCGCCGACGTGCAGGAGGAGCTCGGCCACGCGCAGCAGTTCGCCGAGCGGATCAAGGAGCTCTACGGCGTCGTCCCCGGCTCGGAGGAGTTCTCCCCCGAGCAGCACTACCTGCAGCCGCCGGAGCACCAGACCGACCTCGTGCACGTGATCCGCGGGGTGATCGAGGCCGAGAACGGCGCGATCGAGCACTACACCCGGATCATCGACGAGACCGAGGGCGTCGACCACGTCACCCAGGACATGGTCATCGCGATCCTCAAAGACGAGCAGGGGCACCGCCGGCTCTTCGAGGGCTTCCTGCGCGAATTCGAATTCGAGGGCAAGGCGTAGCCGCGGGCGGCTGACATGATCAGCCGCCATGACCGCCGAACGTGAGCGCCTGGCGCCGGAGACGTTCCGGCTGCCGGTCGAGAAAATCCGCGACGCCTACTACTCCGACACCTACTTCGCGCTGACCAAGGAGCTGCTCGAGGGCGACGGAAAGCACCCCCAGGTGACGATGCAGGTGTTCGCCAAGCGGGCCGGGCTGCTGGGCGGGATCGACGAGGCGATCGCGGTGCTGCGGCTGTGCTCGGGGCGGCGGCGCTCCGACGGCGGCTGGGAAGACGGCTGGCCGCGGCTGCGGGTGAGCGCGCTCCACGAGGGCGACGAGATCGAGCCCTGGGAGACGGTGATGACGATCGAGGGCGACTACAGCCTCTTCGCCCACCTGGAGACGGTCTACCTGGGGACGCTGGCGCGGCGCTCGCTGGTGATGAGCAACGTGCGGCGGGTGGTCGACGCCGCCGACGGCAAGTCGGTTCTCTTCTTTCCCGCCCGCCACGATCACTGGCTCGTGCAGACCGGCGACGGCTGGGCGGCGCACGTCGCGGGCGCGATCGGCGTCTCCACCGACGCCAACGCCTCCTGGTGGGGCGGCCGCGGCACCGGCACGATCCCGCACGCGCTGATCGCCGTCTACGGCGGCGACACCGTCGCGGCGGCCCGCGCCTACGCGGCCCGCTTCGCCGCCCACTCCAACATCATCTGCCTGGTCGACTTCCACAACGACTCGGTGGGCGAGGCGGTGAAGGTCGCCGACGCCCTCGGCGACGACCTCTGGGGCGTGCGCCTCGACACCGCGGAGAACGTCGTCGACAAGGCGCTGGCCGACCGCCCCGATGCCGACCGCCTGAGCGGCGTGACCCCGGAGCTCGCCCGCGCCGTCCGCGACGGCCTCGACGCGGCGGGCCACCAGCGCGTGAAGATCGTCGTCTCCGGCGGCTTCGACGCGGAGAAGATCGAACGCTTCATCGCCGCCGAGGCCCCGATCGACTCCTTCGGCGTCGGCTCCTCCCTGATCCGCGGCAGCTTCGACTTCACGGCCGACGTGGTGGAGCTCGACGGGAAGCCGGCGGGCAAGGCGGGACGGGAGCTGCGCCCGAATCCACGGTTGCGGGTGGTGGTGTGAGGGGGCGGCGCCGGCGGGGGTCCTGGGCGCCTCATGGGGGTCCTGGCAGGCTG